>DATFAJ010000480.1:0-5357 GCA_035254745.1 Candidatus Methylomirabilota bacterium
CCGGCGACCTTGAAGTCCATGTCGCCGTAGTGATCCTCGGTGCCCATGATGTCCGTCAGTATCCCGACCTTGTCGCCTTCCTTGACCAGACCCATCGCGATGCCCGCCACCGGCGCCTTGAGCGGCGCCCCCGCGTCCATCAGCGCCATGGAGGCGCCGCAGACGGTGGCCATCGAGGACGACCCGTTGGACTCGAGGATGTCCGACACCACCCGGATCGTGTAGGGGAACTCCTCCCGCGTGGGCAGCACCGCCTCGACCGCCCGCTGGGCGAGGGCCCCGTGGCCGATCTCGCGCCGGCCCGGGGTGCCGAACCGCTTGACCTCACCGGTCGAGAACGAGGGGAAGTTGTAGTGGAGCATGAACCGGCGGTAGCCGTTGCCCTCGAACGACTCGATCTTCTGCTCGTCGTCCTTGGTGCCGAGGGTGGCCGTCACCAGGGCCTGGGTCTCGCCCCGGGTGAAGAGTGCCGAGCCGTGGGCGCGGGGCAGGTACTCCACCTCGCTCCAGATCGGCCGCACCTCCTTGACGCTGCGGCCGTCCACCCGGATGCCCTTGTCCACGATCAGCCGCCGCACCTCGCTCTTCTCCACCTTCTCGAAGGCCTCGCGCACCTTGGCGCGCTGGGTCTCGTCGCCACCGACGGCGGAGAAGATCTCTTCGAAGATCGCGTCGAGGGCCTTGGCCCGGGCCTGCTTCTCGTGCACCGAGAGCGCCTGCTCCACCTTGGCCGAGGCCAGCTCCTTGACGCGCGCCTGGAGCGCGGGGTCGACGCCCGCCGCCTCGAAGGCCCAGCGGGGCTTCGCGGCGCGCGCCACCAGGTCCTTCTGGATGCGGGCCAGCTCCTTGCAGCGCTCGTGGCCGAAGGCCAGCGCTTCCAGCATCTGCTCCTCGCTGATCTCCTTGCCGCCCGACTCCACCATCAGGATGGCGTCCTCGTTGCCCGCCATCACGAGCTCGAGCGGGGAGGCCGCCACTTGCTTGTAGGTGGGATTGGCGACCAGCTTGCCGTCCACCAGCGCCACCCGCACCGCCCCCACCGGGCCCGCGAACGGGATCCCGGAGAGCGCCATCGCGGCCGAGGAGCCGATCATGGCGAGCACGTCGGGGTCGTTCTCGTTGTCCGCCGAGATGACCAGATTGATGATCTGGATCTCGTTACGGAAGCCCTTGGGGAAGAGGGGACGCAGCGGACGATCGATCAGGCGACAGGTCAGCGTCTCCTTCTCGTCGGGCCGTCCTTCCCGCTTGAAGAAGCCGCCCGGGATACGGCCCCCGGCGTAGGCCCGCTCGCGATACTCCACGGTCAGGGGCAGGAAGTCACGGCCTTCCATGGCGGTCCGGGACGCGACCGCGGTGGACAGCACCACGGTGCCGCCGCAGCGGACGACGACGGACCCGTCGGCCTGCTTGGCGACCTTGCCGGTCTCGATGGACAGGGATGCGTTGTTGATCTTGATCTGCACAGAGTGAGGTGTCATACGGTCAGCGTCCTCCAGCTTGGGTAGGTGCGACTTCGAGAGGGGCCCGGCCGGGCCGGGCGAATGGTAGATCGATCCAATCGGAATCCGCGGTCACTTGCGAATTCCGAGCTTTTCCGTGACGGCTCGGTAGCGTTCGGTGTCCTTCTTCCGCAGGTACTCGAGCAGGCCCCGGCGCTTGCCGATCAGCATCAGGAGACCGCGGCGGGAGTGGTGGTCCTTCTGGTGCAGCTTGAAGTGATCGGTGAGCCCGTTGATCCGCTCGGAGAGGAGCGCGATCTGCACCTCGGGCGACCCGGTGTCGCCCTCGTGCACCTTGAACTGCTCGATCAGGCCCTTCTTCTTGTCCGGAGACAGCCGCATACCGAGATCCTCCCGGGGGTTCCCCCCCCAATCGCCACGTCCCCAGGGCCCGCCTGCGGCTCCGTTGGGACGGGTTCGTGAACCGCTCAAACCCGCGTCAAGACAGAGCGGAGTGTATCACGCACCCCTCGGCCTTTCAACTCGTCTGGGCCCGGAGGAGCCGCCGCGCCTCCTCCATGTCGGCGAAGACCTGGGCGCGGAGCTCCTCGACGCCGGGGAACTTCCGCTCGGGCCGGATCCGCCGCAGGAAATCGAGCGTCAGCGGCCGGTCGTAGAGGTCGCCGGAGAAGTCGAACAGGTAGGCCTCGATCCAGTACTGGGACTCGTCGAAGGTGGGCCGGTACCCGAGGTTGACCACCGCGTCGGCCACGTGCCCATCCCAGCGCGCCCGGGCCGCGTACACCCCGGCCGCCAGCACCAGCGGGCGGTCGGGCCGGAGGTTGGCGGTGGGGAACCCCAGCGTGCGCCCGCGACCGGCCCCGCGCTGCACGGTGCCGGAGACCGAATAGGGGCGGCCGAGCAGCGCGCCGGCGAGCTCCACGCCACCCTCGCGGAGCGCCTCGCGGATGGTGCTCGACGACACCGTGAGCCCGTCGACCTGCAGCGGCGGCAGCACGTGGGTGACGAAGCCGCGGCGGCCGCCCAGCTCGAGCAGCAGGGCCGCGGTGCCACGCGCGCCCGCGCCGAAGGTGTGGTTGAAGCCCACCACCACCTCGCGCACGCCGAGGGTGCCCACCAGGACCAGGTCCACGAAGGTCTCGGCCTCGATCAGGGAGAACTCGCGGGTGAACGGGATGACCAGCGCCGCGTCGAGCCCGTGGCGCGCGATGCGGGAGAGGTTCTCCTCGAGGGTTGCGATGGGCGCGGGCGCGAGCGCGGGCCTCAGCACCGCGGCCGGATGCGGATCGAACGTGCAGGCCACCGCGGACACCCCGAGGGCGCGCGCGCGCTCCACCGCGGTGTCGAGGATCTTGGCGTGAGCGAGATGGATCCCGTCGAACGCGCCGAGCGCGACCACCGAGGGCCGCAGCTCAGGCGGGAAGGACGGAAGACCCGTGAGGATCCGCATGGAGCAGTCGTTCAGGCTTCACCCGGTCACCGAGTCCCTGCCCCACCCCGAGCAGCACGTCGTCGGGGCCGTACACCCGCAGCCAGCCCGTCGCCGGTGCCCCCGCGGCCACCGCCTGCCCGTGCGCGAAGGCCCGCGCGGCGTCGCCGTCCAGGCGCACCGGGGCGAGCGCGACCAGCGCGGAGTCGGGCGGCAGCAGCCGGGCCCACAGGGCCTCGCCGCTCCGGGCCAGGCGTACCTCGTCCCAGGAGACGGCGGTCTCGAGCCGGTACGGGCCGACCCGCGTGCGCACGAGGCCCGCGAGCGCGGCGCCGCAGCCGAGGGCCGCGCCGAGGTCGGCGGCGAGGGTGCGCACGTACGTGCCCTTGCCGCAGCGGACGTGGACGACGAAGTCGGGCAGGCTCACCGAGACCAGCCGGATCGAGTGGACCGTGACCTCGCGCGGCTCCCGCTCGACCTCGACCCCCTGCCGGGCCAGCTCGTAGAGCCGCTTGCCGCCCCGGCGCAGGGCCGAGAACATCGGCGGAACCTGTCGGATCACCCCCACGAACGGCGCGAGCGCGGCCTCGATGGTCGCGGCGTCGAGCGGCGGCACCGGCCGGGTCTCGAGCACCGCGCCCGAGAGATCCTGGCTCTCGGTGGTCACCCCGAGGCGCACGGTGGCCACGTACTCCTTGTCGAGGTCGACGAGGTACGGCGTCAGCTTCGTGGCCTCGCCGACCAGGATGGGCAGGACCCCGGTGGCGGTCGGGTCGAGCGTGCCGCCGTGACCGATGCGCGGCGCGCGAAGGACGCGGCGGAGGTGGGCCACCACCTGGAACGACGTGACGCCCGGCCCCTTCTCGACCGGCAGGATGCCGGAGCGGTGCCGATCGCTCACGACGCGGGGCCGTCCAGGGCCTGGCGGACCGCGGCCAGCAGCGCGGCCTTCGCGTCGGCGAGCGGGCCCGGCAGGGTGCACCCGGCCGCGTTCTCGTGCCCGCCGCCGCCGAAGCGATGCGCGATCCGGTTCACCGGCACGTCGCCCTTGCCGCGGAGGCTCGCCTTCACCCGCCCGTCCGACTCGGCCCGCAGCAGGACCGCGACCTTGACCCCCGCGATCGAGCGCGGGTAGGTCACGAGATCCTCGGCGGCCATGAACTCCTCGGAGGCCGCGCCCTCGGGCACGGTCAGCGCGGCGACCCGGCCGTCCTCGGAGAGCTCCACGCGGCCGAGCAGGCTCCCCAGGACCGCGAGCGCGTCCTTGGGGCGGCGCTGGTAGAGGCGGTCCGTGACCAGCGCGGGCTCGGCGCCCGCCGCGGTGAGGGCGGCCGCGATCCGGAAGGTGCGCGGCGTGGTGTTCGAGTAGCGGAAGGAGCCGGTGTCGGTGTGGAGCGCGGTGTAGAGGCCGAGCGCGGTGTCGCGCCCGATCGGCCACCCGAGTGCGACCAGCAGGTCGTGGATCATCTCGCCGGTCGCGGCGGCGGACGGGTCGATCCAGTTGATGGTGCCGTAGCGGCGGTTGTCCGGATGGTGATCGATGTTCAGCACCCGGCTGTCCGGACCGCGCACGCCCGCGAGCAGCCCCTCGGTCCGGCCGTCGTTCGGGCAGTCGGTGAGCACGATGGTGTCGAACCGCCGCGGGGCGACGCGCCACACCTGCCAGCGGTCGCCGCCCGGGATGAAGTCGAGGACCGCGGGCACCGGGTCGGGCCCCGCGTAGCTCACCGTCCAGCCGGCCGCCTCCATCGCGAGCCCGAGCCCCAGCAGGGTGCCGAGCACGTCGCCGTCGGGATGGACGTGGCCCAGCATCAGGGCCGCGCCGCGGGGCCGGCGGAGCGCGTCGAGCAGCTCCGCGGGCGGCTGCTCGGAGAGCACGGTGATGCCGGACGGGTCGCCGCTCACCTCACTCGTCCTCCGCCGCGGCCGAGCCCTTGGCGCGCAGCTCGGCCAGGAGCGACTGGATGTGGGCGGCGTGCTCCATGGAGCGGTCGGGGCGGAAGAGCAGCTCCGGGGTCGTGCGCAGATCGAGGTGGCGCCGGAGCCAGCTCCACACGAAGCCGCGCGCGCTCTCGAGGGCCTTGAACGAGGAGGCCCACTGCTCCTCGGGGCCGAGGACCGACACGTACACCTTCGCGTGCTTGAGGTCGGGGCTGGTGTCCACCTCGGTGACCGTCACGAACCCGAGCCTCGGGTCCTTGAGCTGGCGCTGGACGAGCATCGAGATCTCTTCCTTGATGAGCTGGTTCACCCGCTCGAGCCGCTTGGCTTGCATGACTCCGGTAGCACCTCTGTCGTATTTGCTCGTCTCGCCTTCGGCTGCACCTCGCCAGGCTATAGAATCTCGACCTGGACGTCGGTCACCCAGCCGTCGACGTGGTCCTCGATGTAGTCCATGGCCTTGGAGATCACCTCGTTGGCGTGGCGGGAGTCGCCGGAGACGCAGGCCAGGGCCAGGGTCGCGC
>DATFAJ010000481.1:0-16614 GCA_035254745.1 Candidatus Methylomirabilota bacterium
GCTCGCCGTCCTTGCCCGCGGTCGCGCCCATGCCCCCGTTGAAGAACAGCACCGTGGTGTAGGGCCGCCCGTCGTCGCGCGTGCCCGACTGCGCCACCGCCCAGAGCGGCGAGCCCGCCGCCGCGGCCACCCGCTCCGGGATCACCTGGTGCAGCGCGCCCAGGATCAGGATCGGCACGTAGTGGCCGGTCTGCGCGCGGCTCACCACCGCGGCCGGGAACTTCGGGTTGAGCAGGCAGCCCTCGGGCGCCTCCACCGTCACCGGCCGGTACATGCCCTCGTTGTTCGGCAGCCCGGGCAGGAGCGCGCAGCGCACCGCGTACGCGGTCATGGCATAGGTGTAGGCCATCACGCAGTTGATGGCGCGCGGCTGGGCCGGCGAGGTGCCGGTGAAGTCGGCCACGATACGGTCCCCGGCCACCGTGAGGGCGACGCGGAAGCGGTACGGCGCCTCGAAGCCGTCGGTGTCGATGCCGTAGCGGTAGGTCCCGTCGGGCACCGCGCGGATGGCCTCGCGCATCGCACGCTCCGAGCGGCCGAAGAGCTCGTCGGCGAGCCCCTCGAGCGAGTCGAGCTCGTATTCCTCCATCAGCCGCCGCACCCGGTTCTCCATCAGCTCGTTGGCGCTCACCTGGGCCCAGATGTCGCCCGTGGTCTGGTCCGGGGTGCGCACGTTCGCCCGCAGGAGCGCGATCAGGGTGTCGTCCACGCGCCCCTCGCGGATCAGGTGCGTGAGCGGGATGTGGAAGCCCTCCTCGAACAGCTCGCGGGCCTCGATGGCCCGGATCCGCCCGCCGATGTCCGGCATGTGGGCCGTGGTCGACGAGAAGGCGACCAGTCGCGGTCGCCCGCCCTCGATCAGGAAGATCGGCTTCACCAGGCACACGTCGCTCATGTGCCCGGTGCCCTGCCAGGGGTCGTTGGTGATCAGCACGTCCCCCGGCCGGAGCCGCTCCGGGCCCAGCTCCCGCAGGAAGTGACGGACCGTCGCGGGCAGCGTCCCGATGAACGACGGGATCGAGCCCGAGTTCTGGGCCAGGGCCAGGCCGCGCGCGTCGGTGAGCACGCAGGCGAAGTCGTTGGCCTCGTTGGAGAGCGTGGAGAACGAGGTGCGCACGATGGCCTTGGCCGCCTCGTCCACCACCGAGATGAGCCGGGTCCACAGCACCTCGAGCGTGATCGCGTCGAACCGGGGAGCGCTCATGGCGCGGTATTGTCACATATCGGCGGGCGGTGGGGGAGCCGATCGCAGCCGCTCGGCGATCACGTACACCGCGGGCAGGGCGAGCGGGGTCAGGACGAAGGTCGAGAGCAGGCCGCCGACCACCACGGTGGCGAGGGGGCGCTGGATGTCGGAGCCGATGCCGTGCGCCACCATCGCCGGGATCATCCCGAGCGTGGCCACCGCGATCACCAGCAGCACCGGCCGCAGCTGGGCCCGCGCCGCGGCCACCACCGCGTCCCGCAGCGGCGTCCCGGCCTGCCCGCGGCGCCGGGTGATGTCGGAGATGTAGAGCACACCGCTCATCACCGCCACCCCGAAGAGCGAGATGAAGCCCACCGCGGCCGAGACGTTGAGGTTCATGCCCCGGAGCCAGAGGGCGAGCGCGCCCCCCGCCACCGAGAACGGCACCGTGAGCAGGACCAGCCCCGCGTCGAGGGCGGTCCCGAAGGTCACGAAGAGCAGCACGAAGATCACCGCGAGGGTGATCGGCATGATGAAGGCGAGGCGGCTCTTGGCCCGCGCGAAGTTCTCGAACTGGCCGCCCCAGTCCACCGTGTAGCCGGGCGGCAGCGTGATCGCCCGCGCGAACCGCCCCTGGGCCTCGTCCACGAACCCGCCCTGATCCCGCCCCCGGATGTTGGTGCGCACCGTGATCGCCCGCCGGTTCTCCCGCCGCGCGATGATGGTGGCGCCGTCGGAGGTGCGGATGTCCGCGAGCTGGAGCAGCGGCACCCGGGCCCCGTCGCGGGTCGGGATCAGCAGCTCGGCGATGGCGCCGGGGCTCGCGCGCGACTCGGGGGTGAAGCGCGCCACGATGTCGAAGCGCCGCTCGCCCTCGAACACCCCTCCGATGGGCGCGCCGCCGAGCGCGAGGTCGATCACGTCCTGGACGTCGCCCACGTTGATGCCGTAGCGGGCCACCCGCGGCCGATCGATCGCGATCCGGAGCTGGGGCTGGTCCGCCTCCTGCTCGATCGACGTGTCGGCCGCGCCGCGCATCGGGGCGAGGACGTCGAGCGTCCGGCCCGCGAGCCGGCGCAGCTCCGGCAGGTCGGGGCCGCTGATGATCACGGCCAGGTCCGCCGAGGAGCCGGTCACGATCTCGGTGGCGGTGTCGATGATCGGCTGGGTGAAGTTGAACGCGGCCCCGGGAACGCTGGTGGTGAGCCGGCGGGCGAGCTCGTCGACCAGGGCCGCCTTGGTGCGCCCGCTCTTCCACGTGTCGTAGGGCGCGAGGTCCACGAGCAGCTCGTTCCGGTTGGGACCGAAGGGATCCGTCCCCGAGTCGTTGCGGCCGGTCTGCGAGGCCACCCGCCGGACCTCGGGCGACTGCCGGACCAGCATCCGGATCTCGCGCGCGAGCGCGGCCGACTTCTCGAGCGAGATCCCGGCGGGCAGGTTGGCGCGGATCCAGATCACCCCCTCGTCGAGCTGCGGCAGGAACTCGGTGCCGAGCGAGGTGCCGAGCGCGAAGGCGCAGGCCACCACCGCCGCCGCCGCGCCGACCACCCAGCCCGCCCGGTCCACCAGGCCCCGGATCGCCCGGCCGTACCAGTCGTTGAGCAGCTCGAGCGGGGGGTGGTGGAGGATCCGGGTCCGGGCGCGGAAGAGGTAGGTCGCCAGCGCGGGGATCAGGGTCAGGGCGAGGAGCAGCGAGCCCACCAGCGCGTAGCAGACGGTGAGCGCCATCGGCATGAACAGGCGGCGCTCCACCCGCTGCAGCGTGAGCAGCGGGATGTAGGCCGCGATGATCACGAGCATCGAGAAGACGATGGGCCGCTGGGCCTCCACCGCCGCGACCACGATGGTCTCCCGCGGGTCCCGGTGCGGGTCTCGCTCGAGCCCGCTGATGATGCGCTCGACCATGACGATGGTGCCGTCGACGATGATGCCGAAGTCGAGCGCCCCGATGCTGAGCAGGCTCAGCGATACGCCGCTCACGTACATGCAGACCAGCGCGAACAGCAGCGAGAGGGGGATCACCACCGCGGTCAGGAGCGCGGCCCGGCCGCTCAGGAGGAAGGCGAGAAGGGCGATCACCACGATCGCGAAGCCGGCGATCAGCACGTGGGACACGGTGTGGAGCGTGCTCGCGACCAGGTCCGAGCGGTCGTGGATCGCCTCGATCCGCAGGCCCGCGGGCAGCCGCGAGGCGTTGAGCTCCGCGACCGCCTCGCGCACCCGGGGCAGCACCTCGCTCGGGTTCTCGCCGCGGCGCATGAGCACGATCCCCTCGACGCCGCCCGCGCCGACCGGCTCGTCGTCCATCGCGAAGACGCCGGTCTGGGGCAGCGCGCCCATCCGCACCCGGCCCACGTCGCCCACCCGGATCGGCACCCCGCGCGGGGCGTCGAGCACGATGGCCTCGAGATCGGCGGGCGACTGGATCAGCCCGGAGCCGCGGATGGGAAGCGCCTGCTGCCCCATCCGCAGCAGGGCCCCACCCGCGTTCCGGTTGTTGCTCTTCACCGCGTCGGCGAGCTGGCGCATGCTGAGGCGATACTTGTCGAGCGCCCGGGGATCGACCTGGACCTCGTACTGGCGAACCAGCCCGCCGAACGTGGCCACGTCGGCCACGCCCGGCACCTGGAGGAGCCGCGGGCCGATCACCCAGTCCTGGATCTCGCGAAGGGTCGCGGTCTCGAGCCCCGGTCCCGACACCACGTAGCGGTAGAACTCGCTCACCCCGCCCGACAGCGGGCCGAGCGTCGGGGTCACGCCGTCCGGCAGCGAGGCGCCCTGCAACCGCTCAAGCACGAGCTGCCGGCCCAGGAAGTCGTTGGTCCCGTCCTCGAAGGTGAGCTCGACGACCGAGAGCCCGAAGATGGTGCGGGAGCGGCGCGAGATGACGTAGGGGGTGTTGTTGAGCGCCCGCTCGATCGGCACCGTGACCTGCTGCTCGACCTCCTCCGCCGCGAAGCCCGGGTAGAGCGTGACCACGACCACGGTGGGGTCGGTCAGGTCCGGATAGGCCTCGACGCGCAGCTGACCGAACGCCCACACCCCGGCCGCGGCCATCACGAGGGTCGCCACGATCACCACGAACGGGCGGGCGACGGCGAAGCGGACGAGGCGAGGAATCACGGTGGAATCCGGGCTGGACCGGCCGAGCCGCTACCGGCCCCGGAGCAGCACCGCGCCGTCGACCACGATGCGCTCCCCGGCCTGCACGCCCCGCGTGATCGCCACGAGGCTCTCCGCGCGCGCGCCGGTCGCGACCGCCCGTCGCTCGAACTGGCCGGGGGCGCGCTCCACGAACACCACCGGGCGCCCGTACTCGAGCACCACCGCGTCGGCGGGCAGCACCGGCAGCGAGTGCCGGGGCCCCGGCTGCCGGATGCTGCCGAACATCTCGGGCCGGAAGCGGCCGGCCGGATTGGGCAGGGTCACCGTCACCTTGAGGCTGCGGGTCTGGGGATCGAGCACGTCGCCGATGCGCGACACCGTGCCGCCGAACACCTCGTCGGGGAACGAGACCAGGGTGATCGTCACCGGCTGGCCCACGTGGACGAGGCGCAGCAGCGGCTCGGGCACGTCGGCCTGGACCCACACCGTGCCGAGATCCGCGATCGTGAGGAGCGGCGGGGTGGTGGTGTCGCTGTGGGTGGCCACCGCGCCCCGGTACTCGCCGGGAGCCACGTTGACCTCGAGCACCTTCCCCGAGATCGGCGCGCGCACGAGGGCGGCCTGGCGGAAGGTAGCCGGCTCGAGCCCGAGCAGCTCGAGCTTGCGGAAGGCCTGCTGGCGCGCGGCCTCCGCGCCCTCGAGCCCGAGCCGCGCCTGCGCGGCGTCGTTCTGCGCGGCCAGCAGATCCTTCTCCGCGACCGCCCTGACCTGGTACAGATCGCTCGCCCGCGCGAGGTCGGTCTCCGCCTTCTGTAGCGTGGCGCGCGCCTGCCGCTCGCCCGCCTGGGCCTGGAGGAACGTGGCGACCGCCGCGTCGGCGTCCGGGCTCTCGAGCGTCACCAGGGGCTGGCCCTGCTCGACGCGGTCGCCGAGCCGCACCAGCACCGCGGTGACCCGTCCCTGCACCGGCGGCAGGACGCGGGCGGTGCGGTTGGGGTCGGCGACGATGCGCGCGGGCGCCACCAGCTCCTCGCTCGCGACCTCCGCCACCTTCACCGGCTCCACCCGGATCTGCTGGAGCTGCGGCGAGTCCGCCGGCACCACCACCACGTCGGCGGCCGGGCGCGCCGCGCTCGTGGCGGCTCCCGCCGCGGTCTCGCCGCGCCCGCACGCGCCGGTGGCGAGCGCCGCGAGCGCGATCGACAGCCCCATCGCGAGCCGTCTCGACATGCCCGGCAGTCTAGCGATCGAACCTGAAGGAATCGTGAAGACGAGCGGCGCGGCCGCTTCTTGCCGCCCCCGGGGGCCGGCGGTATGGTACGGCCACGATGCGGATCCTCCTCGTCGACGACGATCGCAAGGCGGCCCAGATCCTCGCCCGGGGCCTCCGGGAAGAGCGGTTCGTGGTCGACGTCGCGTACTCCGCCCTGGAGGGCGACGAGCTGGCGAGCGCCACCGACTACGACGTCGTCGTGCTCGACTGGCTCTTGCCCGACCAGGAAGGGACCGCGCTCTGCCGCGAGTGGCGCGGGCGGGGCCTGGCGGTGCCGATCCTGATGTTGACCGCGCGCGACGCCCTCGAGGATCGCGTGACCGGGCTCAACACCGGCGCCGACGACTACCTGGTCAAGCCGTTCGGCTTCTCCGAGCTCCTCGCCCGCATCCACGCGCTGCTGCGCCGCTCGGAGCTCACCCGCCCGGTCGTGCTCGCGGTGTCGGATCTGACCCTCGATCCCCAGAGCCACCGCGTCGCGCGGGCCGGCGTCCCGCTCAACCTCACCCCGAAGGAGTACGCGATCCTCGAGGTCTTGATGCGCCACGCCGGGCGGGTGGTGACCCGGGCCCGCCTCGCCGATCAGGTCTGGGAGACCGAGCAGGATTCGCTCACCAACCTGGTCGACGTCCACGTGAGCCACCTGCGCCGCAAGGTCGACGGCCCGGGAGGCCCGCCGCTCATCCACACCATCCGGGGGCGAGGCTACCTGGTGGGCCGGGCGACGCGGTGATCGCGCTGAACCTCAAGGCCCGCGTCTTCCTGCTGCACGTCGTCGCGGTGGGCCTGATCCTCGCCGCCGCCGCGGTGGGCGCGAACTGGGCCTTCTCGCGGATGGTGCTCGGCCAGTTCGACCAGTCGCTGCTCGAGCTGGCCCACACCGAGGCCGCGGCCGCGCTGGCGAACCCGAGCCAGCCGCCCCGGGTCCACGAGATGGCGCCCGGGGCGGCGCCGCCGTCCTTCCCCCGCCTCGACAAGCTCATCCAGATCGTCGACCTCGACGGCCACGTGGTCGCGCGCAGCACCAACCTCGGCGCGGCCCGCCTGCCCACCCCAACCGGGCTGCTCGCCCGGCTGCGAAAGGGCGAGCCCGTGATCGAGACCCGGCCCGACTTCGGCGACGAGCCCCTCCGTCTGCTCTCGATGCCGCTCCAGCTCGGACCGACGGCCTACGCGATCCAGGTCGGCGGCTCGCTCGACGACGTCGACGCGGCGACGCGGTGGGCCCGATGGCTGTTCGCCTCGATGGCGCTCGCGATCCTGGGCGCGGTGGCGCTCACCGGCGCGATGCTCGCGCGCGGGATCCTGCGGCCGATCGATCAGATCGTGCTCCGGGCCCGGGTGCTGGGGGCCTCGGGTCTCGCGGAGCGGCTGCCCCATCCGGGCGGCCGGGACGAGATCGGCCGCCTCGTGGAGACGCTCAACGAGATGCTGGCCCGCGTCGAGCACGTCTTCGAGGCCCAGCGCCGCTTCACCGCCGACGCCTCGCACGAGCTGCGCTCGCCGCTCTCGCGGCTGCGGGCCGAGCTGGAGGTGACGCTCCGGCGCCCGCGCGAGCGGCCCGAGTACGAGGAGGCGCTGCGGTCGTGCCTGGCCGAGGTGGCGCGCCTCTCGCGCCTGACCGAGGCCCTGCTCACGCTCGCCCGCCTGGACGCGGGCGAGTCGCGGGAGACGCCGCGCGAGGACGTGGCGCTTGCCCCGATCCTCGGCGAGGTCGCGGCGCGGCTCGGGGGCGGCGACCGCGCCCGCGACGTGAGCGTGGTGCTCGAGGCGCCCGGCGACATCCGGGTCGACGTCGCGCCCGCCGCGGTGAGCCTCGTGATCAGCAACGTGCTCGACAACGCCATCAAGTTCTCGCCGCCGGGCGGCAAGGTGACGATCGAGGCCTTCGTCGAGGCCGGCGCCGCGGTGGTGGCGGTGTCGGACACCGGGCCCGGGGTGCCCGAGGAGGAGCGGCCACGCCTCTTCGAGCGGTTCTACCGGGGCAGCGCGGCCCGCGCCACCGACATCCCGGGCGTGGGCCTCGGACTCGCGATCTGTCGGCTCGTGGTGGAGTCCCAGGGCGGCAGCATCGCGCTGGTGTCCGCGCCCGGCGGCGGCGCGAGCATCCGGATCCGTCTCCCGCTCGCGACCTGAGCGCGCGCCCTCTTCAGGATTCCTTCATCCGCGCCGGGCCACCATGCCCGCCGAGATCACCATGGGCGAGCCGGTGCGCGGGAGCTTCGCGGCGAGGACGACGGCGGTCGTGGCCCTGCTCGGCCTGCTCGCGGGCCCCGGCGGCGCCCAGGAGCCGCTGCGACGGCTGTCGCTCGACGAGGCGCTCGCGCTCGCCCTCGAGCAGAACCCGACGGTGCAGGCCAAGGCCGCGGAGCTCCGGTCGGTCCGGGCCAACGAGATCACCGCCGGCCTGCGCCCGAACCCGACCATGAGCTTCCTCGCCGAGCAGCTCAGGCCGGGGCAGGCCCAGCAGGACGGCCAGTACACCGTGAACGTGGGGCAGCCGATCGAGCTCGGCGGCAAGCGCCTGCGCCGGGTGGACGCCGCGCGCGCCGCGACGCGGGTCACCGCCTACCAGCTCGAGGACGTGCGCCGCCTCACCGTGCTGCAGGTCAGGGCCGCCTTCGCGGCGGCGCTGGTGGCGCGCGAGCAGCTCGCGCTCGCGGAGGACAATCTGAAAGCCCTCGACGAGACCGAGCGGCTCCAGCGGCTGCGGGTCGACCGCGGCGACCTGTCCGAGCTCGAGCTGCTCCGGATCCAGGTGCAGCGCTTCACCTTCGAGCGCGACGCGGCCGACGCCCGGCAGGCCCTCGACGTGGCCCGCATCACGCTGCGGAGCACCGCCGCGCCCGCCGCGATCGCGGAGGACTTCGAGGTCACCGGCGAGCTCGCGCTCCCCGACGTCGTCCTCGACCCCGACCGACTCCGGCGCCTCGCGGTCGCCCACCGGCCCGATCTGCGCGCCGCGGTCGCGGATCGCGAGCGGGCCCAGGCGGACCACCGCCTGGCCCGGGCCAACGCCTGGTGGGACATCACGCCCCAGCTCGAGTACCAGCGCATCGGCCCCGACAACACGATCGGGTTCGGCTTCTCGTTCCCGCTGCGCATCTTCGACCGCAACCAGGGCGAGATCGAGCGGACGCGGGCGGAGATCGCCCGGGTGGAGGCGGCGCGGCGGGCGACCGAGCAGCAGCTCCTGGCCGGGCTCGACGTCGACCTGCGGACCGCCCTGACCCAGCGCGAGCGGGTCCAGGCCCTCCGCGACGTCTACCTGCCCAAGGCGCGGCGGACGCGCGAGGTCGTCGAGTACGCCTACCGGCGGGGAGGGCAGAGCCTGCTCGACTTCCTCGACGCGCAGCGCAGCTATCGCGAGACCGCGCTGGCACACCTCCAGGCGATGGGCGCCTACCTCGCGGCGATCTACCAGCTCGAGGCCGACGTGGGCGCGCCGCTCGATCAGGCGGACTGAGCGCCCGCGAGGGTCATCACGATATTGCCGCTCGGGGCCACCTCCGCGGTCGCGTCCGGCCCGATCACCAGCGTGGACCCCTCCTCCTCCACCACCGCGGGCCCGCTCAGCCGGTCGCCGATCCCGAGGCGGTAGCGGTCGTAGACCGCGGTCTCCACCCACCCGTCCGCGCCGGGGAAGTACGCGCGGCGCGTGCCCTTGAGCGCGGCGCGCGCGCCCCGGCCCGGGCGCCCCTCGAGCACCACGTCGCTGCCCGAGACCGGCGCGCGCACCGCCACCCGGATGTTGATGAACTCGACGGGCACGCCGGGCGGGGTCAGGGCGAACTTCTCGCGGTACGCGGTCTCGAAGGCGGCCCGCAGGGCCGCGCGCCCGGGCTCGCGGTCCTCGTAGGGCCCGGCCGGCAGCGGCACGACCAGGTCGAAGCCCTGGCCCATGAAGCGGCCGTCGGCCAGCCGCGTCACCGTGGCCGACTCGAGCTTGAGCCCGGTCTCCGCCATCACCGCGCGCGCTTCCTGCTCGAGCCGCGCGAAGCCGGCCTCGAGCTCGGCGATGCTCCCGCGATCGAGACGGATACCCACCGTGGCCCCGCGGTCGACGCGCGCCGGCGCCACCAGCAGGCCGAGGGCCGAGGCCACGCCCGCCGACGGCGGACAGATCACGCGGCCGATGCCGAGCTTGCGGGCCACCGAGTAGGCGTGCACCGGCCCCGCGCCGCCGGTGCAGAGCAGCGCGTAGTCGCGGGGGTCGCGCCCGCGCTCCGCGATGTGCACGCGCGCCGCACCGGCCATGTTCTCGTTGACGATGTCGTGGATGCCCCACGCCACCTTGGTGGACTCGAGGTCGAGGCGCCGGGCCACGTCCTCGATCACGCCGATCGCGGCCGCCATGTCGACCGCGACCTCCCCGCCCGCGAAGTAGTCCGGGTTGAGGTAGCCGAGCAGGAAGTCGGCGTCGGTCACGGTGGGCTCTCGCCCGCCCAGGCCGTAGGAGGCCGGGCCCGGGTGCGAGCCGGCGCTGCGCGGGCCGACCTTGAGGAGCCCGATCTCGTCCACCGCCGCGATGCTGCCACCGCCCGCGCCGATCTCGATCAGCTCGATGGTCGAGATGCGGATGGGCAGCCCGCTGCCCTCGATGAAGCGCCGCTGGCGCGCGGCCTCGAAGGTGTAGGCGGTGAGCGGCTCGCCGCCGTCCACCAGCGAGAGCTTGGCGGTGGTACCGCCCATGTCGAAGGCGAGGACGCGCCCGTTGCCGTCGGCCTGGCCGAAGAACGCGGCCGCGATGGCGCCCGCGGCCGGGCCGGACTCGAGCATCTGCACCGGCACCCGCTGGGCCTCGGCCACGTGGGTGAGGCCGCCGCTCGAGAGCATGAGCAGCAGCGGGGCCGGGATGCCGAGCGCGGAGACGCGCTCCGCCATCAGGGCCAGGTACTTCTGGGCGAGCGGCTTGATGTAGGCGTTCGCCACCGTGGTCGACGCGCGCTCGTACTCGCGGATCTCCGGGGCCACCTCGTGCGACGTCGTCACCGCGACGCCGGGGTGCCGCCGCGCGATCAACCGCGCCGCCTCGCGCTCGTGGCGCGGGTTGGCGTAGGCGTGCAGGAACACCACCGCGATCGAGCCCACGCCCGCGCGGGCGAGCGCGGCCGCGCGGGCCGCGACCGCGCGGGTGTCGAGCCGCCGCGCGATGCGCCCGTCCGCCTTCGTGCGCTCGGGCACCTCGAGGCGCAGGTGCCGCGGCACCAGCGGCTCGGGCTTGGCGATCGCCAGGTCGTACAGCTCGTACTTGCGCTCGCGCCCGATCTCGAGCGTGTCCGCGAAGCCCGCGGTGGTGATCAGCCCGGTGACCGCGCCCTTGCGCTCGATCAACGCGTTGGTGAAGAGGGTGGTGGCGTGGACGACCCGGGAGAACGCGGCCGGGTCGACCCGCGCCTGGTCGAGCAGCCCGGCGACGCCGGAGGCGACCGCGCGCGCCGGGTCGTCGTGGGTGGTGAGGACCTTGCGGCTCCATCGTGCGCCGGTGTCGTGGTCGTAGACCACGAGATCGGTGAAGGTCCCGCCGATGTCGATGCCGAGCGAGTACTGGGGCACCGCGGGTCCCCTCAGCGCGCCTTGAGCCTGAGGTCCTCCGCCGGCGCCGAGTAGGAGAAGCCGGGAATGAGCCCGGCCCCGCCCTCCTCCACGCGCGGGCCGACGCCCCAGATGAACGCGAGCTCGTAGATCGGGATGTTCAGCACCTCGTCGTGCATGATCTTCTGGATCTGCCCGACGAGCTGCTCGCGCTTCTTCGGGTCGAGCTCGCGCCCCTGCCGCACGTAGAGGTCGTCGATCTCCGGTCGGCTCCCGTAGGCGTAGATGCCGTTCTTGGTGGCGTAGGGCTCGATCCGGGTGGCCGCGTTGCCGAAGGCGGCGGTGATCACCAGGATCATCCCGTGGAGCTTCTTGTCGCGCCACGCCGAGAAATAGGCGGCGCGCTCCATGGTGCGGGCCCGGGTGCGGATGCCCACCGTCTGCAGGTACCCCTGGATGGCCTCGCCCATCGAGTTGTAGGGCGGGAACGGGTAGAAGTCGCCCGCGTCGAAGCCGCTGGGGTAGCCCGCCTCGGCGAGCAGCTTCCGGGCCCGCGCGGGATCGTAGGCGGGCGGCTCGTAGGCCACCGCGTACTGGAAGATGCGCGGCACGATGCTGCCGGTCAGCCGCGAGAAGCCGAGGGTCTCGGCCTGGTTCACCGCCTGGCGATCGATCGCGAGGCTCGCGGCCAGACGCACCCGCCGGTCGTGCCACGGCGACTTCGGATCCCACTGGTCGGGGAGCTCGAGCCAGAACGCCCCGGAGAGGAGCGGGGCCTTCACCTGGTAGCCCGGCGTCTTCTGGATGGCCTCCGCGGTCGGGCCGGTCAGGAGGTACGCGATGTCCACCTCGCCGCTGCGGAGCGCGGCGGCGCGGGTGGTCTCCTCCGGCATCGAGCGCATGACCAGGCGCTTGACCGACGGGGCCTTCCGCCAGTACCCGTCGAAGGCCTCCATCACGATCTCGACGCCCGGCTTGAACGAGACCACCTTGTAGGGGCCCGCCCCGATCGGCGCGGCCTTGAACCCGTCCTCGCCCACCTGCTGCACGTACTTCTTCGGCACGATCCAGGCGGCCCCGGAGGCGGTCGTGCCGTAGAAGGTCATGAAGTCGGCCCAGGGCTCATTCAGCACGAAGCGCACCTGGGTCGGCCCCAGCACCTGGACCTCCTTCACCTTCTCCTTCAGGAGCGCGGCGCTGGCGCCCTTGTAGCGCTCGAAGGAGAACTTCACGTCCTCCGCGGTGACCGGCTCCCCGTTGTGGAAGCGCGCGTTCTTGCGCAGGGCGAAGGTGAACGTCAGGTGGTCCTTCGACTCCTGCCACGACTCGGCGAGGCTCGGGGTGTTGAGCCCGCCCGGCATCGGCTTCACCAGCGCGTCGTGCACCGCGTAGAGCACCATGAACGGGGTGCTGAACGCCTCGGTCTCGGCGGGGTCGAGCCACTTGGGGGCCAGCGTGACGTGCAGGCCCCAGCGCATCTCGCCGTCGGCGGCCGAAGCGGGCGCGGCGGGGGCGACCAGGCACAGGGCGACGAGGGTCAGCGAGAGGAGATGGAGTCGTTTCATGACGAGAACCCTAGGCCGAGCCGCCGGCCAGGTCAAGGCTCAGCGAGCGGACGTCGCGGAGGCCCCGGCCCCGAGCGCGGCGATGCACGCCTCGCGGATGCGCCACACGTCCTCGAGGCTGCGCCCGGGCGCGGGATCCGCGCGCGCGATCCAGTCGCGCAGGAACGCGCGATGGAGATCGTTCTTGTACGCGCCGATCTGCTCGATGGTGATGGGCTCCTCGTGCAGGAAGCGCTCGATCGGCTCGGCGCCGGGCGGGACGCCGGTCATGTCGACGCGCTCGCCCTCGTACCGCAGGTAGCAGTGGGCCTCGGGGATGTACGCGAGCCGGTGCGCGCTCAGCACCGGGCCCACCCCGGGCGTGTTCCGCTCGCTCATCTCGTAGATGCCGAGCATGAGCTCGACGTCGATCCCCTGCTCGCGGGCGAGCGCGGCCAGGGTGGCGTGCTTGGTCGTGCACGTCCCGCGTCCCTCGTCGAGGACGAGCCAGTACCGGCTTCGCTCGGTGATGCGTCCGTACGGGATCTGCCGCACGTACCGCGCGGCCGCCGCGAAGTCGTCCGCCCCGAGCGCGCGAAATCGTGCGGTGACCGGCCCGTCGGCCGCGAGCGGCCGGGACGCGAGCCGGGCGAGCGCGCTCGGCACGGCCCGCCTCAGAAGATCGCGAGCGGGTGCGCCGGGGCGCCGGTGGCGCCCACCAGGCGCAACGGGGTGGCGGTGAACAGGAACTCGTTGCGCCCTTCCTCGGCGCACGCCTTGGCCAGCCGCTCCGGGTCCGAGTTGTCGATCAGGGCCAGGCCCAGGAACGGAATGGCCAGGTGGGGGGACATGCCGAAGCCCGGGTAACCGCTCGGGCGCTCGTCCATCATGTCCCAGGAGATCCCCGCGATGTCCTTCTCGCGGAACCACTCGAGGCAGGAGAGGTGCAACCCCGGGTGCTCCGAGATCCGCGGCTTCCACTCGGGGTGCTCGAGGCGGAACTTCTCGTCGCCGCTTCGCACCACCACCACGTCGCCCGGCTCGACCTTCACGCCGGCCCGGCGCTCCGCCTCGTCGAGCTCGCGCGGCGTCACCGGATGGCCCACCGTGACGTAGCCCTCCTTGCGCCCGGCCGCGATGTCGAGGAAGACGCCGCGGGTGGTGATCCCGCGTTCGAAGAGCGGGTCGATGGGGCACCAGAGCGCGCCCTCGAC
Organism: Candidatus Methylomirabilota bacterium; assembly: GCA_035254745.1. Classification (GTDB taxonomy): domain Bacteria; phylum Methylomirabilota; class Methylomirabilia; order Rokubacteriales; family CSP1-6; genus CAMLFJ01. The sequence continues at coordinate 13,858 of DATFAJ010000481.1, forward strand.
GGTGAGGCTCTCCGCGAACGGCCGCCCGTTGTAGAGCTCGCCGTCCCAGCCCACGTGACAGAGGGCGTCCACGTGGGTGATCCAGAAGCCGTGGTAGACCATGTCGAAGCGGTCGAGCACCACGTCCACCCGCTCGCGCTTGGCCGGAAACGTCATGTGGTACATGTACACCGGCCGCGGGATCACGTCGCGCGCGAGCGACACGGTGCGACCCTTCTTGATCAGCCGCTGCGCCTGCGCCTGCTTGGCGGGCGTGATCAGGTTCACGGTGCCGAGCTGGTCGTCGTGCCCCCAGCGGCCCCAGTTGTTCAGCTCCTTGAAGTAGCCTTCGACGCGATCACGGCTGGGCAGCGGGACGGCGGCCATCGGACGGATCCTTTCTCCGGGACTGGGTCTCAGCGGCGGGCGCGCAGCCGGATGCCGAGCGCCGAGGACGCGATGAACAGCAGCACCACGGGCTGCCCGAGCGCATGCGGGTCCCGCCGCGCGAGGGACAGGACGATCCCCGCCGCGAACGCGGCCCACAGGCCCCACCGCCCCGCGCCCGCCCACCCGAGCGCATGGGCCAGCGCCGCGCCCAGGAGCACGCCGGCGCCCACGCTGAAGAGGAGCGAGGCGATCACGTAGGCGGCGGGCCGGCCCGCCGAGGGGTCGACGAACGTGGCGAGGCGCGGTCCCGGCCCCCACACCGCGGCGGCGAGGACCGCCCATCCGAGCGCCACCAGGTAGGGCGCGACCGCCCCGACCAGACCGGCCAGGAGCACGTCCAGGACGGCGCGCGGGCGGGACAGCGTCAGGGCGGAGCCCGTCATGGCCTGGAAGGTAGCACGGCCGGGCCCGCGCCGGCACGTCACGAAAGCTTAGTCGCCCGGCGACGGGCCGGCAATGTGTGCCCGGTACGCTCGGATCATGCGATCGAGCTCGTATCGACGGCTCCTCGTCCTGCTGGACGGGACCGAGCGCGGCGAGCGCGCCCTGGCGTGGGCGCGCCACCTGGCCCGGGGCCCCGGCAGCGTGGTCCACCTCCTGATCGTCACGCCGGCCGCGCGGGCGCTCTCGGCCGGCGGGCGGACGGTGGCCTTCGTCGATCAGCTCGAGGACGGCGCGCGGGCGGCCGCACACGCGTACCTCGGGCCGGTGGCGGCCCGCCTGCGCGAGGACGGCGTGACGGTGTGGACCCACGTGCGCGTGGGCGGGCTCACCCAGGTCACGCGCGAGGTCATCGAGGAGCTCGAGGCCGACGTTCTCGTCCTGACCGACGGCGTGGCGCCGCTCCTGCCGCTCCACGCCGCCCCGATCCCGGTGCTCATCAGCGGGCCGCGCTCCCGGCGGTCCGCCTAGGAGGCATGCATGAAGATCAAGACCCTGCTCACCCGACCCGCCATCACGACCGGGCCGGCCACCAGCATCCGCGACGCGCGGGCCCTGATGCGGCGGCGCGGGATCCGTCACCTTCCCGTGCTCGAGCACGGCCGGCTGGTCGGCATGCTCGCCGAGCGCGAGATCGACCGCGCGGACGCCTCGAGCGTGCCCGAGATCGGCGTCCACGACTGGCTCGGCCCCCTCGCCGATCTGGTGGTGGCGGACGTCATGACGCGCGGGCCGGTGGCGCTCCACCCCGAGACCTCGGTGGCCGAGGCGGCCCGGCTCGCCTGCGACCATCGAGTCGACGCCTTCGCGGTGGTCGACTGCGACGAGGTGGCGGGCGTGGTCACGCGCAGCGACCTGCTCGCGGTGCTGGGCGGCCTGCTCGAGCATCGCCATCCGACCGGGCTCGGCCACGTCCTCGCCGCCACGAGCCTCCGCCCGGGCACCCGCCGGGCGCTGGGCGAGGCCCTGCGCATCGCCGCCACCGCCGGCGCCGCGGTGACCGCGCTGCACGTCCTGCCCGCGTCGAGCCGTGTCCCCGGGCTCGAGGGCGCGACCGCGGAGGACGTGACCCGGGTGGAGCGCACCCGGCGCCGCGTCGCCGACGAGGCGACGGCCGCGCGGGCCGGGCGAGCCCAGGACGTGACCTGCGAGGTCGCGGAGGGCACGGTGGTGCGCGAGATCGCCCGGCGCGCCGAGGAGCTCGACTCGGATCTCATCGTGGTCGGTGCGGAGGCCCGGCGCGGCATCCTCGGCGCCTTCGTCGAGACGCTCGCCGACCGGCTGGTGAGGCTCGCCCCGTGCCCGGTGCTGGCCGTGCCCCGGTCCGGAGCGCGCGGTGCGGGTCGCTGAGCGGATGCGGCGCGAGCCGCCCACGGTCGACCCGCGCGAGAGCCTCGGGCGCGCGGGCCGGCTCCTGGCGCGCCACCGCCTCGGCGCGCTCCCGGTGGTTCACCGGCACGCGCTGATCGGCCTGCTCGACGCCGCGGACCTGGACCGCGCGCACCCGTCCGCGGCCACCACGCTCGCCGTCGGCGAGATCGCGGACCGGCTCGACCGGGTGCGGGTCGAGCGTGTGCTCCGCCACGAGCCGGCCATGGTGGGTCGCCGCACCCCGCTGGTCGACGCCGTTCGCCTGATGCGGGCGCGCCACCTCACCGCGCTCCCGGTGGCGCAGGGCGACCGTCTGATCGGGCTCCTCACCGAGGACGACCTGCTAACGCTGCTCGCCGCCCTCTTGGAAGACGAACCGCCCTCGACCGTGCCCTAGCCCGAGCTATTCGTGCCGGGCTCGCCCGAGACCGGACGGGTGGCGCCGTGGGCGGCTCCCGGGCGGCCGCGCGTAGTGGGCCCCCCGAGCCCGGTGCGCCGCTCGAAGAGCGGCGAGTC
>DATFAJ010000482.1:0-3486 GCA_035254745.1 Candidatus Methylomirabilota bacterium
CGCGCCCATCGCGATCTCGTCCACGCTGCCCACCTGGAAGGAGCCGTGGTGGAAGCCGGGGGCGTGCGAGGAGAGCAGGGCCAGGGTGTGGTGATCGGTGTTGCAGCGCAGGAAGGCGATGATCCCGCGCGAGCGATCCGAGAGCTTCATGCCGAGCGTCTCGGTGTAGAAGCGCATCAGGCGCTCCATGTCGGGGGTGAAGAGGAGCACGTGGCCGAGCTTGCGCGGGGCGATGCGCCGGCCGCGCTCCGGGTAGCCGCGCGCGGCCTCGCGCTGCACGTACCCGGGGCCGTTCTGGGCCACCGGCGGGTCCGCGGGGACGTCGGGCGGCGCCTCGTCGCGCACGTTGACCGCGTTGCCGTCGGGGTCGCGGATCCAGATGCCGCCCTCCGGGGCGCCCCGGGGCGGGTCGGTCTCGCGCACGCCCGCGCGCTGCAGCGACTCGCGCACCCGGGCGAAGTCCTCCCCGGCTGCGCCGTAGCAGAGGTGGTGGAGGCGCTTGCGCGGTCCACCGTAGAGCAGCACCGCGTCGCGGCCGAGCCTCTCCGGTCGCAGGCGGACCGCGTCGCTGCGGCCGGTGCCGTCCACCAGGCCGAAGTCCTCGTAGAAGCGCTGCCCGACCGTCTGGTCGGGCACCTCGAGCGCGTAGTGGAGAAAGGTCCGGACCGCCATCGCGCGCGCCCGACTAGGCGTCCTTCACCGGGTTCTCCAGGGTGCCGAGCCCGGTGATCTCGAGCTTGACCTTGTCCCCCGGCTGCAGCGTGATCTGGGGCTTCCGCGAGAAGCCCACTCCGGCGGGGGTGCCGGTGGCGATGAGGTCGCCCGGGGACAGCGTCATGAAGTTGGTCAGGTACTGGATGATGTAGCCCACGTCGAAGATGAAGTTCCGGGTGGAGCCGTTCTGCATCAGCGTGCCGTTGACCCAGGTCTTGAGGTCGAGCACGTGCGGGTCCGGGATCTCGGCCCGGTCCGCGATGAAGGGGCCCACCGGGGCCAGGGTGTCGCCCGCCTTGCCCGCCCCCCACTGGCTCGTGTGGAACTGGAAGTCGCGCGCGCTCGCGTCGTTGATGATGGTGTAGCCGTAGACGTAGTCGAGCGCCTGCTCCCGCTTCACGAAGCGCGCGGTCCGCCCGATCACCACGCCCAGCTCGACCTCCCAGTCGAGCGTCTTCTCCCCGCGGGGTCGCAGGATCGGCTCACCCGGATCCTGGATCGCGTTGGCCCACTTCGGGAAGACCGGCGGCTCCTTGGGCGCGGGGTTGTTGGTCTCGGCCGCGTGGTCCTTGTAGTTGAGCCCGATACAGATGAACTTGCCCGGATCCGCGATGGGGGCGTGCAGCCGCACCGCACCCACCGGATGGGCCACCGGCTGGAACTTGCCGGCGCGCGCGCTCTCCATCATCGCGGTCAGCATGTCCTGGCTCGCGCTACCGCCCTCGAGGAAGCCGCGGGTGCTGTCGGCGGGGAACAGGGCCGCCGCGATCGTGGCCGCGCGCACCACGCCCCGCGCCGCGAGATACGCGGCCGCGGTCGCCTCGAGGTCGGCGATCCGGTCCTGACCGAGGAAGCAGCCGAGGCGGGCGGCGTGACCATTCTGCGAGAAGCGGACGATTTTCATGGACGTGTCTCCTTGCGGTGAGGGCCGGTTGGGTCTAGGCCCCTGTGGCTAGCCCGCTGAGAGTCTACGACCCTCACCCGGCGATGTCGAGAGGGCTCCCCCGGCCCCAACGCTACGATTCGATTTGGATTTGTTGATGACGCAACGCGTCGCCCTCCGGGCCGGCGGAGCCCGAGGGGCCCGCCGCCGGCGCATCCCGCTCATCTAGGTCCAGATAATCAATTCGTGTACCTTAGAGGCGTACTGCATTTCCATCGGGGGAGAGGAGACACACCATGCGGGTTGCCACGAAGTGGCTGTGCGGCCTGCTCGTCGCGGTGATGGCGCTGACGGGCCCGCTGATGTCGCGCGCGGTCGTGGTCCAAGCCGCCGAGCTCTCGTCCGGGGCGACGCCCGTCGACGCGGACGTCTCCGACGCCGATCGGGTCGGCGCGGGGTTCCTCAACGTCGGCTACGTCCCCGGCAAGGCCATCGTCTGCGGTCTCGGCACCGTCGCCAGCGTCGCGGTCATGGCCGTCACGCTCGGCAGCGCGTACCGCGCCGCGATCGCCACCTTCAAGGAAGGCTGTGGCGGCACCTGGGTCCTGACCCCCGAGCACGTGGCGGGCAAGATCCCTCCCAAGGACGATATCGAATAGCGGCGGTCGTCGCGTCCGCCTCCTCGACGGTCGTGTCCAGTCCCCCCGAGCTTCCGCGATAGCGCTCCGGCGCTTCGCGGTCCCCGCGCTCTTCCTCCTCCTGCTCGCCGGGTTCGCGGCCGGCATCTGGGGGAGCTACCGGGCGGTGTTCCCGGCGCGGGGGCTCTATCGCGTCACCGGGGTCTTCGAGGCACGCAGCGGCGCCACCCTCATACTCGTGAAACACGACGTGGTGCCGGGCTTCATGGACGAGATGCTGTCGATGGCCATCTTCGCCGAATCGCCGGCGCTGCTCGACGCGGCGGGGCTGGTGCGGGGCGATCGGGTGAGGCTCACGGTGCGGCAGGAGAAGGACCGTCTGGTGGCGGTCGAGATCCTAAAGATTCGGTAAATCCACGACCCTTGCTAAGGTAAGGACACCATGCGGAAGACCCGGCATCGGTCCCGAAGCATGAGCCTCCGCGAAGCGGCCTCGGTGGTCTTCGCGCTGGTCGCGATGCTCCCGATCCTTCTCCTGGTCTACCTGCTCTCGCGTCACGACCTGATGCGCAGCTCCGAGGCGCAGATCGGCCTCCTCGCCGCGATCGGGGTCTCGGTCCTGGGCTTCGTGGTGTTCCGGCGGATGATGGATCAGATCTCCGCGCTCGCCCAGGGCTTCATCGCGCCCACCGAGGCCAAGCCCGAGACCCTCCGACGGGTCGAGCGGGCCTCGGCGGTGCCCGGGCTCGGCGAGGTCACCGAGATCGGGCAGGTGCGCGACGCCTTCTACCACATGCTCGACGACCTCCGGGGCTCGACCCAGCGCCTCGAGGATCTCGTCTTCAAGCTCGGCACCCTCAACGAGATGGTCGAGCTGGCCGCGCGCATCCCGCGCATCCAGGACCTGCTCGGCCTCGTGCTCCAGTCGACCATGCGAGCGGTCCGCGCCACCGTCGGCTCGATCATGATTCTCGACCGGGACCGGACGGTGCTGAAGCTCGCGGCCTCCCGCGGCATCCCCGACGACGTGATCCCGGCGGTCGAGGTCAAGGTGGGCGAGGGTGTGGCCGGCAAGGTGGTGGAGATGGGCGAGCCGGTCCTGGTGGACGACATCGCCACCGATCCCCGCTTCAACCGCACCAACAATCCCCAGTACGGCAACGGCTCGTTCATCTGCATGCCGATCCGGGTGGGCGACCGGGTGATCGGCGTGATCAACATGGCCAAGAAGCGCGACGGGGGCACCTCCGA
>DATFAJ010000483.1:0-3909 GCA_035254745.1 Candidatus Methylomirabilota bacterium
CTTCCCCGACCGCCCGGAGCACCGCGCCCGCGACGATCATCGGCCTCGTGCCCAGCGGCAGGCGCTGCGCGCGGCCGATCCGGCGCGCGGGCTCCCGCAGGCGGGCCACCAGCACGAGCGCGATCAGCGGCGAGGCGAGGATATAGAGCAGCCGCCGCCACCACGGCCACCGCGCGGCGCGCAGGGAGCCGAGGATGAACCCGGCCAGCAGCTTCTCGTGGACGTAGGGCCCGAGGCGTCCCACGTTGAGGTGCGCGATGCGCGCACCGGGCTCGAAGTAGGCGCGATGACCGTGGCGGTGGAGCGCCGGCCAGAGCGCCTCCGAGTAGGTGTCGAGCGCGGCCTCGAGCCCGTCGCCCAGCTCGACGAGGACGTGGCGCCGGTAGGCGGCGTTGTAGATCAGCGCCTCGGGGATCTCACCCTGCGCCCGTCCCTCGCCCCAGCGCCCGTAGTCGGACACGTAGGCGGCCCAGCTCACCGGCCCACTGGGATTCGCGTTGGTGATGGCGGGCACGACCGTGGCCCACGGGCCCTCGAACGCGGCGAGGAGGGCCGTCGCCCAGCCGGGCTGCGGGTAGGTGTGGGTCTCGCCGATGAACACGACCGGCGCCGTCGCGGCGCGGATCCCCACCGCGCGGGCCGCGGCCAGGCCGACCGACGGAGCAACCGGGACGAGCCGCACCGCGGCGAAGCCGTCCAGCTCCTGGCGGTGCGCGTCGAGCGCGCCGGGCGGCAGGGGCGCGACGATGACGACCTCGAGCCGGTGCTTGGCCGTTTGCTCTCCGAGCCGTCGGATGACGGGCCTGACCGTCTCGTAGGTGTCCGTGGCGAGGACGACGGCCATCCGGGTCGCGGGATCCACTGCCGCCCGAGACTAGGGGACAACGCCGCTGTGAGTCAAGCCGCCTCCAGATTCAGCAGCCCGGCCGTCGATGCCCGATGATTTGGCAGTCGCGTGCCCGCCCGCGCTCGGCCCACTACGGGTAAGGACGCAGTTCCGGCCATTTGTCCTCGAGACGTCTGGATGGTACGGCGGTTGCTCGTCTGATCCGAGATCCGGCAAGAGCGACCCGGTGCTCCACGCCGGGCCGTAGGCGACGGCGCCTGTCCGGCAGACACGGACGGCGCCGTTTCTGTCTTCCGCCCCGAGGAGCGCATGAACAAGATCGAGGAGCTGAAAGCGCAGAAGGACGGGCTCGACGTGGGCGCGGACATCCCGCGCTACGCGGAGCTCGGTCTCGAATCGATCGAGGAGGGCGACCTCGACCGCCTGAAGTGGTGGGGGGTGTTCTTCCGCAAGCAGACCCCCGGCTACTTCATGATGCGGCTGCGCATCCCGAACGGGGTGACCACCGCGGCCCAGCTGCGCGCCATCGGCGGCCTCGCCAACCGCGTGGGCCGGGGGCTGGTCGACATCACCACGCGCCAGCAGGTGCAGCTCCGCTGGATCCGCATCCAGGACGTGCCGCAGATCCTCGATCGGCTGCTCGACGTCGGGCTGGTCACGCTGCAGACCGGCATGGACAACATCCGCAACATCATCGGCTGCCCGGCCTTCGGCCTCACCCCCAACGAGGTGCTGGACGCCTCGCCGGTGGCGCGGGCCTTCACCGCGATGTTCGTGGGGAACAAGGCCTACACGAACCTGCCGCGGAAGTTCAACGTCGGCATCACCGGCTGCCGTGAGAACTGCACCCACTCCGAGACGCAGGACATCGCACTGGTCCCGGCGACGAAGACCTCTGGCCTCGACGAGGTGAAGGGCTTCAACGTGCTCGTCGGCGGCAAGAACGGCTCGGGCGGCTACCGGGTGGCCTCGCCGCTGGACGTGTTCGTGCGGCCGGACGAGGCGGCGGAGGTCTGCAGCGCGATCGTGCTGGTGTTCCGCGACCACGGCGCCCGCGATGCCCGCAACAAGATCCGCCTCTCCTTCCTGCTCGAGTCGTGGGGCGAGGAGAAGTTCCGCGAGGCGGTGGAGGCGCGGGTCGGGCGGCGGCTCGAGAAGGCCGGCGCGGACCAGCGCCTCGCCCAGTCCACCGACCACGTCGGGGTGTTCCGGCAGAAGCAGCCCGGGCTGAACTACGCGGGCCTGCTCGTCCCGGTGGGGCGCGTCACCGGTGACCAGCTCCTCGAGGTGGCCCGGCTGTCCGAGCGGTACGGGACCGGTGAGGCGCGCCTGACGGTGGACCAGAACATCATCATCCCGAACGTCGCCGACCCCGTGCTCGGCCAGCTGACCGCCGAGCCGCTGCTCCGCACGCTCCGCTACGACCCGCCCGGCGTGCTGCGGGGGCTGGTGAGCTGCACCGGGGTCGAGTTCTGCAACCTGGCCGTGATCGAGACCAAAAGCCGGGCCCTCGCGATCGCCCGCGCGCTCGAAGCGAAGGTGCCGGCCACCAAGCCGGTGCGGATCCACTGGTCGGGCTGCCCGGCCGGCTGCGGCAACCACACGGTGGCCGACATCGGGCTGCTCGGCACGCGCACGAAGGTCGACGGCAAGGTGGTCGACGCGGTGGACATCTACATGGGCGGCGCGTCGGGGCCGCAGGCGAGCCAGGGGATCAAGGTGCTCGAGAGCGTGCCCTGCGACGACCTGCCGCGCGTGCTCGAGGGGCTGGTCCGCTACGGCGAGTTCGAGCGGGTGCGCCGGCAGATCCGCCAGCTCCAGCCGGCGGTCGGCGCGACGACCGCGCCCGAGCGCGCCGCGCCGCCGCCGGCCTCGACGGTCCGTCCCGACGAGATCGCGGAGGGGCGCGGCAAGGCGATCACGGTGGGCGGCGCCGAGATCGCGGTCTTCAAGTGCGAGGGGCGGCTCTACGCGACCCAGAGCTGGTGCCCCCACGCGGGCACGCCCCTGGCCGCCGGCACGGTGGAAGGTGGAGCCGTCGTCTGCCAGGCGCACGGGTACCGCTTCGATCTCCGGACCGGCGCCTGTGCCACCGACGCGCGGCTCCGGCTCAAGACCTATCAGCTCGTCCCGGATGGGCCGGGCTTCACGGCGCAGGAATAGCGTCGGCCGACGCGAGAAAGGAGCCACTTCACATGTCCTACGTCAAACCCGACGCGGTGCTCGAGCAGATGGTGCAGGCCGGAGCGACGAAAGCGAGGCTCGCCCCGAGTGATCTCCTGGTGCGCGGCTTTCTCTCCGGGGCGCTGCTGGGCTTCGCCACCACACTGGCGTTCACCGCCTCGCTCCAGACCCACGTGGGCCTGGTGGGCGCGCTGGTCTTCCCGGTGGGCTTCGTGATGATCGTGCTGCTGGGGCTCGAGCTGGTGACCGGGAACTTCGCCCTGCTGCCGCTCGCGGTGCGGGAGCGCCGCATCGGCGTGGGCGAGCTGCTGGGCAACTGGGGGCTGGTCTTCGTCGGCAACCTGGCCGGGAGCGTCTTCTACGCGTGGCTGTTCACGCTGACGGTGGCGCCCGACTCCGAGATGGCGCGGCAGCTGGTCGCGGTCGCCCAGGCCAAGACGCTCGCCTACGCGAAGCTCGGCGCTCACGGGATGGCGATCGCGGTCGCGAAGGCAATCCTCTGCAACTGGATGGTCACGCTGGGCGTCGTGATGGCGCTCACCTCGCAGTCGACCGGAGGAAAGATCGCGGCGATGTGGCTGCCCATCCTCACGTTCTTCGCGCAGGGCTTCGAGCACTCCGTCGTGAACATGTTCGCGATCCCGGCCGGCATGATGATGGGCGCGGAGGTGAGCGTGCACGACTGGTGGCTCTGGAACCAGATCCCGGTGACGCTCGGCAACGTGGTGGGCGGCATGCTCTTCACCGGCATGGCGCTCCAGCTGACGTATCGCAAGCGCGTGCCGCCCGCGCCGGCGGCCTCCGTCGCGGCGATTCCCGGGGAGATGGTCGCCGGGGGCTGATGGCGTACTACCCAGTCTGCCTGGAGATGACCGAGC
>DATFAJ010000484.1:0-5038 GCA_035254745.1 Candidatus Methylomirabilota bacterium
CGTCGATCAGGCCGGCCTGCAGGTACTGTCGAACGGTCGCCACGCCGCCCCCCACGCGAACGTCGCGCCCGCCCGCCGCCGCTCTCGCCTGCTCGAGGGCGGCGTGAATGCCCTCGGTGACGAACCGGAACTCCGTACCGCCCGCCATCCTGAGCGGCGGGCGCGGGTGATGAGTCAGCACGAAGACCGGCGTGTGATACGGCGGCTCCTCGCCCCACCAGCCCTTCCAGCTGTCGTCCGGCCACGGGCCCCGGACGGGCCCGAACATGTTCCGGCCGAGGATCCAGGCCCCGAATCCGGCGAAGCCCAGCTCCGCCATGTCGTTGTCGATGCCCGTCTCGCCGTCCGCGTGTCCGTGCATCCGCCGCCACACGCGGGTGTGAAAGAAGCTCTCCATCAGCTCCGGGCCGTTGACGCCGAGCGGGTTCTGGAGATCCTGGCCCGGCCCCGCACCGTAGCCGTCGATGGAGATCGCGAAGCTCTGGACTCGAAGTTTTGACACGACGTTGCTCGCTCCGATCGCCGTGAAAGTACACCGTGATGGCCTCGAACTCCGCGTCCGTGGTCCAGGGCGCGCCGGGTGGCAGGTCCTTGCTTCGATCCTGCCACGGAACCACGCCCGCTGCACAGCCCTGGACAGCTCGGGAACGGGAGGATGGGCCGGGGCCGCGCCCGCGGTCAGAACGGCTCGTAGATCAGGTACCAGGGCCCCGTGATGTGTGCGTAGCGGGCGCCGGCCGGCCGCGAGCGCGGACGGTAGGCGAGGCCGCACTGGTCGACGACGCCGCAGCCGGTGGTGAGGAACCGCACCTCGTCGGGCGACATCACGGTCGCGTAGGCGGCGCGGAAGAGGCCGACCCGCAGCCGCTCGGCCTGACCCGATCCCGTGGCCAGCCCCTCCGCGGCCCGGGTGAGCGCCCGCTCGCTCACCAGGAACCGGGCGCGGAAGAGCGGATTGATCGGGCTCTGGCTCGAGAGATAGATGGCGACCAGCGCCGCGCCGAGGACCGGGAACGAAGCCCACAGGGCCAGCAGGCCGGGCCGGCGCCACCCGACCGCGCGCACCGGGCGCCGGGCGACGGCCCACGCGATGGCCAGGAGACACGCGACGGGAACGGCCAGCGCGACGTCGAGGAACCCGACGCCCGCGTCGCTGACCGCGACGATCGCGTAGAGCTCCCACCCGGCGGTCAGCGCGACCAGCAGCGCCTTCCACCACATGGACGTGCGCCGGGACGCTCTCAGCCGAGCGGCCCCAGGAGCAGGGCCAGCGGCGAGGTCAGGATGAGGGTCGAGAGGATCCAGAGGCCCGCGGGCTTGCCCTGCACGCGCAGGCGCAGGGCGATGCCGACGGTGACGAAGGCGGCGGCGGCCGAGAGCAGCGCGACGCCCACCGCGAGGAGCCCGCGGTTGACGCAGCCGAACAGCAGCACGGGCGTGAAGTAGAGCCCGATCAGGGCGGCCGGGGCCAGCGCGGGCAGGGCCACGTGCTTGACGAAGGGGTTCATCATGGGGCGCCCTTCCAGTCTGGCACGGGCGGAATTTCCCGGGGCGGCCGCGCTCAAAGGCCCGGCGGCGGGGTTACGCGGTGGCGCCGGCCTCCACGGTGGGCTCGTAGTGGGTGGCGTCGGGAAAGCCGATCGGGCGCACCGCGGGAAGGGTGACGCCGGCCTCGCGATATGCGGTGACGAAGGCGGACACGGTCCGGAAGTCGCCGATGCCGCCGAGCGCGGCCACGAGCCGGTCGGGGACCGACTCCGGCTTCGGCGCCCGGTCGTAGGCCGCGATCTCGGGCGCGAAGCCGCTCTGCTCGAGCATGGCGCGGTAGAACGGCAGCGCGAGGTAGCGCGTGAGCTCGGTCCGGAACAGCGCGGTGGCGGCGGGACGATCGGCGGTGAGCGCGGCCGGCACCGCGGCCACGATCTCGAAGCCCTGCAGCGGCTTGCCCGCCCGCTCGCGCCCGCGGCGGATGGCGGGCACCGCCTGCTCGCGCACGTACGCGGGCGCGGCCAGCCACAGCACCACCCCGTCGGCGATCTCGCCGGCCAGCTCGAGCATGCGCGGGGCCAGCCCGCCCAGCAGGATCGGCGGCGCCGCGGGCACCCGCGGCAGGCCGCTCTGCCAGCTCACGCGGTAGCGCGCGCCCTGGTGCTGCACCTTGCCGGTGAGCGCGGCGCGCAGCACCGTCACGTACTCGCGGGTGACGTCGAGGGGCCGGCCCATGTCGAGCCCCAGCGCCCCTTCCATCATCGGCCGGTGGCTCACCCCGATGCCGAGCCGCAGGCGACCACCGCTCACGTCGGACAGCGTGAGCGCCTCCTGGGCGAGGAGCACCGGATGTCGCGGGTAGATCGGGATGACCCCGCTGCCGAGGCCCAGGTGCGGGGCGACGTGACCGTAGGCGGCGAGCACCTGCAGCGCGTCGCGCCCGATGCCGTGCGTGACCCAGAGGCTCTCGTAGCCGAGGGTGTCGGCGCGCCGCGCCAGGGCCAGCGCGGGGGCCAGCTCGGCGCCGGGGCTCAGGAAGAGCGCGGTGCGGGCCATGGCCCGGCTACGCCCCCGCGATCACGCCCACCGCGGCGAGCTGGGCGCGCAGGTCGTGCCCCTGATCCACCCGGTGGAGGACCGCCTGCATGCCGACCTCGCGCGCGGCCTCGACGTTCTTGTCCCAGTCGTCGACGAACACGCACGCCGCGGGCGGCAGGCCCAGGCGCTCCGCGGCGAGCCGGAAGATCCGGGCCGCCGGCTTCGCCACGCCGACCTCGGCCGAGACCACGATGTCGTCGAAGAGGTGATGCAGAGCCAGCTCGCCCTCCAGGCGGCCGCGCAGCGAGACGTCCGCGTTGCTCAGGACCGAGCAGCGATAGGGCGGGCGCAGCGCCCGGACCAGCGCGATGTTGAGGTCGATGGGCGCCTGCGCCTTGCGCCACTCCTCGTGCAGGCGCGGGAGCGCGCGGCCGGCCCGACGCTCGAGCTCGGCGTGCGCGCCGTCGAGCCACTCGGCCGGATCGCCGACGCCGCACTCGACGTCGGCCCAGGCCGGCGAGCGGTAGAGCGTCTCGAACACCGAGGAGCGCGGCAGGCCGTGGAGGCGGTCCAGCTCGCGGGCCACGTCCCAGCGCATGTCCCACAGGACGCCGCCGAAGTCGAAGACGACGGCGCGGGGGCTAGTAGCGGGGGCCACGCGTGCTCGGCTGGACCTTGGGCGTCGTGGCGCGGTCGCTCGTGAGCGGGACCCAGCCGCGATCCTTCATGCACTTCTCGTCGAGGGTGTTGCCCGTCGTGCACGAGTCGCGGTCGCGCTTGAACTCGTCCACCGTGTAGTTCGCGTTCGGCTTGTACCACTGCCGATCCCGCTCGGAGCTGCAGCCGACCAGGAGGCTCGATGCGACGGCCAGGAGGAGGCACCACTGCCGGATCACGGCGCTCATGATACCATGCCGCCCTCGACCATGCTCCCGACCACCATCGCCGGCAGCCTGCCCAAGCCCGAGTGGCTCGCGCCCCCGAACGTGCTGTGGGCGCCCTGGCGGCTCGAGGGCCGCCCGCTCGAGGAGGGCAAGCGCGACGCGGTGCTCCTGGCCCTGCGCGAGCAGGAGCAGGCCGGCATCGACATCGTGACCGACGGGGAGCAGACCCGCCGGCACTTCGTCTGGGGCTTCGTGGAGCAGCTCGACGGCATCGACTTCTCGAAGATGGTCACGATCGGCATCCGCGCCGACCGCTACCAGGCGACGGTGCCCACCGTCACCGGCCCGGTGCGCCGACGCGGCTCCATCCACGGGGAGGACGTCCGGTGGGCGCGGGCCAACACCACGCGGCGCCTCAAGCTCACGATCCCCGGGCCGATGACGATCGTGGACACGATCCACGACGCCCACTACGGCAGCCGCGCCCGGCTCGCCATGGACCTGGCCCGCCTCATCAACGAGGAGGCGCGGGAGCTCGAGGCGCTCGGGCTCGACATGCTGCAGCTCGACGAGCCCGCCTTCAACGTCTACATGGACGAGGTGCGCGACTGGGGGGTGGCCGCCCTCGACCGCGCGATCGAGGGGCTGCGCTGCCGCACCGCGGTGCACATCTGCTACGGCTACGGCATCAAGGCCAACACCGACTGGAAGCAGACCCTGGGCGGCGAGTGGCGGCAGTACGAGCAGACCTTCCCGCTCCTGGCCCGGAGCCTGATCGGCGGGGTCTCGCTCGAGTGCGCCGGCTCGCGGGTGCCCATCTCCCTCATCGGTCTGCTCGGCGACAAGGACGTCCTGGTCGGCGCGGTCGACGTGGCCACCGACCGCGTCGAGACCCCCGAGGAGGTGGCGGCGGTGATCCGCTCCGCGATGCGGCACGTGCCCGCCTCGCGCATCTACCCCTGCACCAACTGCGGGATGGTGCCGCTCTCGCGCGACGTGGCGCGGGGCAAGCTCCGGGCCCTCGGCGCGGGGGCTGCGATCGTGCGGGGCGAGCTCTCCGGCTGACCGGGCCGCGATGACGCAGGAGATGACCGCGTACTACGCCCGCCGCGCGGCGGAGTACGAGCGGGTCTACACGAGCCCGCGCTGGCAGGACGACCTGGCCGTGCTCCGGTCGCGCGTGGGCGACTTCTTCGCGGGCCGCCGCGTCTTCGAGGTTGCGTGCGGGACCGGCTACTGGACCCACGTCGCGGCCGAGCGCGCCCGCGCCGTCCACGCCACCGACGTCAACGACGACACCCTCGCGCTCGCCCGGGCCAAGAGCTACGCGGCGCCGGTCTCGTTCGAGCGGCGCGACGCCTACGCGCCCGCGGCGACGCCCGAGCGCTTCGACGCGGGCCTGGCCGGGCTCTGGCTGTCGCACGTCGACCTCGCCCGGATGGAGGCGTTCCTCGGCGCCTTCCATTCCCACCTCGAGCCGGGCGCGGCGGTGCTGATGTTCGACGAGCGCGCGACCGAGGAGCGCCCGAATCCGGCGGCCAGCCGGGTCGACGAGGCCGGCAACCGCTACGAGATGCGGCGCCTCCAGGACGGCGCGCGGTACGAGATCGTCAAGAACCTCTTCGACC
>DATFAJ010000485.1:0-2039 GCA_035254745.1 Candidatus Methylomirabilota bacterium
CCCACGCCGTATGCGACGTCCTGCGACGTGCTCTCCGCGACGGCGACCCCGGGCCGCGCGCCGGCGAGCAGGGCGACCGTGATCCCCACGACGGCGACTCTCGACACGTGTCTCATGCGCAGCGCCCTCCTGGATCTGGACTCACAACGAATCGCGCCCAGCCTATCTCGCCGGCGGGGCGCTGTAAAGCGCGCGGCTCGACCGATTCCTCGAACTCCGCGATCCGGTCGCGCTCGGCCACGCCGCGGCTCAGCGATCGAGCCAGGCGGTGAGGATCCGTCCGCCGTAGTCGTAGCCCAGGTTGGGACCGTAGTTCTTGAGCGCGCCGTCCCACACCGCAATGTAGGGCCCGCTCGGGACGTGCACGTAGTACTGCTGCTTGGCCAGGTGGCGCTGGATGTCGTTGATGACCTCCCGGCGAGCCTTCACGTCCATGGTGCGGCGCTGCCGGACCAGGAGATCGTCGAGCGCGGGGTCCTTCACGTGGCTCCGGTTGCGGGGCTCCCCGGTGTAGTACTGACCGAACAGGAAGTTGTCCGCGTCGAGGAACGGCGTGAGCGGCCCGAAGACGGTGGAGTCGAACTTCCCGAGCCGGCACGTCGCCTGGTAGGCGCCGTACTCCTTCTGGTCGAGCCGGGCGTCGATGCCCACCGCCTTCAGGTGCTTGAGCACGAGCTGCATGGTGTCCACCAGCACGGTGGAGCCATAGGAGTTGAAGCACACGCTCGCCCCGAAGCCGGCGGGGTAGCCGGCCGCCGCGAGGAGGCGCTTGGCCTCGGCGGGATCGTGGCGGTAGTTGCGGGCCCCCTCGCCGAGCTGGTCGATGGGCAGGGCCCAGTCGCCGAGGGCGGCCGGGAGGGGCCCGTTGACGGTACCGACGCCCTCGAGGGTCGCCTCGATGATCTCGCGCCGGTCGAGGGCCATCGAGACCGCCTGGCGCACGCGCACGTCGCTCCAGGGCTTCTGGTCCGTGCGCATCGCGAGGTCGTTCACCACATTGGAGGGGAACTCGGCGGTGCGGAGCGTGGGCCGCGTCTGACGCAGCCGGTCCTTGATCTGCACCCAGTCCGTCCGGTTGATCGTCCCCGGGAACTCCCAGCCCAGGTCGTACCGGCCGGCCAGGAACGCGGCCATCCGCGAGGCGTTGTCCTCGTCGATCACCAGCTCCACCCGGTCGATGTACGGCAGCCCGGGCACGAAGTAGCCGGGGTGGCGCACCATCGTGAGCGACACGTTCGGCCGGTAGCTCTCGAGCATCCACGGCCCGGTGCCGATCACCGCCTCCGGCTTCTTGAGGTCCCCCCACTTCTCCACGCACTCGCGGGCCACGATGGCCCCCGCCATCGGGCTCGCCACCATGTCGAGGAACCACGCGAACGGCTCGGAGAGCGTGAAGCGCACCGTGTAGCGGTCGACCGCGTCGACCTTCGCGATCGCGCGGTACATCGAGGCGTTGCTGCCCGCCTCGGTGAGCATGCGCTCGAACGTGAACTTCACGTCCTCCGCGGTAAGCTCGCGGCCGCTCACCGGCGGCTTGGCGTGGAAGCGCACGCCCCGGCGCAGCTTGAACACGTAGGTGGTGTCGCTCGGCTGGGTCCAGGACTCGGCGAGGTCGCCCTCGATCGTCAGCGAGCCGGGCTTGATCCCCGCGCCGGCGCGGTACCGGAGCAGCCGGCTGTGGGTGAACGAGATCGCGACGTGGGTCTTGTAGGCGTGCACCAGGCTCGCGTCGAAGTGCGGCGGATCCCAGGCGCGGATCGTGAGGGTGCCGCCGCGCTTGGGGGTCTGGGCGAGCGCGCGCGAGGGCCCGGCGGCCAGCGCCGCGGCGGCGACGCCCGCGGCGAGGAAGTCCCGGCGAGTCAGCATTGACGTGCCTCCTCCGGCGCCCGCCGGTAGCGGCACGGGGCGCCCGGTGCGCCCGAGGATACCGGACCTCGCGCTTGACAGCCCTGGAATTCAAGAGGATTATCACCATTGTCGGTCGAGAATAGATATAACTTCAAAACCTACTGAAAGAGAAGGAGAAGCCCGGAATGACC
>DATFAJ010000486.1:0-8686 GCA_035254745.1 Candidatus Methylomirabilota bacterium
GGGTCTACGCCAACGGCTGGTACGGCGGCGCCAAGGCGCCCGCGGACTACGCGGCGCGGGCGCGGGAGACGGTGGCCCGCGGCTTCACCGCGCTCAAGTTCGATCCGTTTCCGGGGCCGTGGCGCACCCACATCTCGCGCGAGGCGGAGGAGGCGGCGGTGGCCGTCCTGGCCGCGGTGCGCGAGGCGGTCGGGCCCGCGGTGGATCTGCTGATCGAGGTGCACCGGCGGCTGGCCCCGATGCACGCGGTGCGGGTGGCCCGCGCCATGGAGCGCTTCCGGCCCTTCTGGTACGAGGAGCCGGTGTCCTCCACGAACCTCGAGGCGCTCGCCGAGTGCCGGCGGCAGATCGCGATCCCGATCGTGACCGGCGAGGAGCTCTACACCCGCGCCGAGTTCCGGCGCTGCTTCGAGCTGCGCGCGGCCGACGTCGTCAACCCCGACGTGTGCAACTGCGGGGGCATCCAGGAGCTGCGCGCCATCGCCCAGATGGCCGAGCCCTCGCTGGTGACCGTCTCGCCCCACAACTACAACTCGACGACGGTGGGGCTGGCCGCGACGGTGCAGGTCTCGGCCGCCATCCCCAACTTCCTGATCACCGAGTACTTCGTGAACTTCGAGGCGCGGGGGCGCGAGGTGGGCGCCCCCGCCTTCGAGGTGCGGGACGGTTATCTCGCGGTGCCGGCGCGGCCCGGCCTCGGCATCGAGCTGGACGAGGCGGCGCTGCGGCGCTTTCCGGCCCGCACCCTCTCGCGGTCGATGCCGTCGCCGGGCGAGGAGGGCCCATGACGCTCGATCGCCGCGCATTTCTCGCCGGCGGCGTGGCGCTCGCCGGAGCGGCGGTGCTCCCCGCGCGGGCGGCGCGCGCCGCGGCGGCCGATCTCGACTTCGCCTCCGCCCTGGAAGCGGCGCGCGCCATCCGCGCGGGCCAGGTCTCCTCGGTCGAGCTGACCGCCCGCATGCTCGATCGCATCGCGCAGCACAACCCGAAGCTGAACGCGATCGTGGTGGTCGCCGCGGACACCGCGCTCGCGCGGGCCCGCGCGGCCGACGAGGCGAGGGCGCGGCGCGAGTCGTGGGGACCGTTCCACGGCGTCCCGATCACCATCAAGGACACCTTCGAGGTGGCCGGCGTCACCACCACCGCGGGCGCGCCCTCCCTGCGCACCCACGTGCCGACCAGGGACGCGGCGGTCGTGGCGCGGCTCCTGGGCGCCGGCGCGGTGGTCCTCGGCAAGAGCAACGTGCCGATCTTCGCCTCGGACTGGCAGAGCTACAACGCGGTCTACGGGCAGACCAACAATCCCTGGGACGTGGCGCGGACCCCCGGCGGGTCCACCGGCGGCGGCGCGGCCGCCCTCGCGGCCGGGCTCAGCTATCTCGAGCCGGGCAGCGATCTGGCGGGCTCGATCCGCATCCCGGCGCACTTCTGCGGCGTCTACGGCCACAAGCCGAGCCTCGACGTGGTGCCGATGCGCGGGCACATCCCGCCGCCGCCCGGCATCTCGGCCGCGCCGCCCTCCACCCTGCCGGTGGCGGGCCCGCTCGCCCGCTCCGCCGCCGACCTGCTCGCCGCGCTCGCGGTGCTGGGCGGGCCCGACGGCGACGAGGCGCGCGCGTGGCGGTGGTCGCTGCCGCCCGCGCGCGGGGCGCGGCCCGGCGACTACCGCATCGGCTACGTGCTGGACGATCCGCGGGTCCCGGTCTCGGCCGAGGAGGCCCCGGCGCTGACGGGGGCGGTGGAGGCGCTCCGCCGAGCGGGGGCGCGGCTCGAGGAAGGCTGGCCGCCGGGGGTGAACGTGGAGGAGCAGTACGACGCCTACCTCACGCTGCTCTACGCGCGCTTCACGCCGCCCGTGCGGGAGGAGCAGCTCCCGGGCCTGCGGCAGCTCGCGGCCAACCAGGACGGCTCGTACCTCGCCCGCTACGCCCGCGCGGTCACCGCCTCCGACGCATATCTTCAGACCATCGAGACGCGCCGGCGCGCCGCCCGCGGGATCTGGCAGGCCTACTTCCGCACTCACGACGCCTTCCTGATGCCGACCGCGCTCGTGCCCGCGTTCCCGCACGATCACTCCGGCAACCAGCTCATCCGCGTGCTGACCACGCCGGCGGGCCCGCGCCCCTACGGCGATCTCTGCTTCTGGATCGCGTTCGCCACCCTGGCCGGCCTGCCCGCGACCACCGCCCCGGTCGGCCTCACCGCGGGCGGCCTGCCGGTGGGCCTGCAGATCGTGGGGCCCTATCTCGAGGACGCCACCCCGATCGCGGTGGCCGGCCACCTGGCCGACGCCATCGGCGGCTTCAAGGCACCGCCCGGATTCTGAAGGAGATACGCGTGACCGACGACAACGAGTGGGCGGCCCTCTGGCCGCTCGATCCCAGCGTGGCGTTCCTCAACCACGGCTCCTACGGGGCGTGCCCCGCCGAGGTGCTCCGCTACCAGGCCGCCCTGCGGGCCGAGATGGAGGCCGAGCCGGTGCGCTTCCTGGGCCGCGAGCTCGACGATCGTCTCGACGCCGCGCGCGCGCGCCTCGGAGCCTTCGTGGGCGCCGACCCCGACGATCTGGCCTTCGTCAGCAACGCCACCGGGGGCGTGAACGCGGTGCTGCGCTCGCTCCGCCTGGCCGCGGGCGACGAGCTCCTCACCACCGACCACGCCTACCAGGCCTGCCGCAACACGCTCGACTTCGTGGCCGAGCGCAGCGGGGCGCGGGTCGTCACCGTCACCCTGCCGTTCCCGGTGACCGATCCCCAGGCGATCGTGGACACCGTGCTGGCCGGGGTCACGCCGCGCACGCGCCTGGCCCTGCTCGACCACATCACGAGCCCGACCGCCCTGATCCTGCCGCTCGAGCGCATCGTGGCGGCGCTGGCCGCGCGCGGGATCGACTCGGTGGTGGACGGCGCGCACGCCCCCGGCATGGTCCCGCTCGACCTGCGCGCGCTCGGCGCCGCCTACTACAGCGGCAACTGCCACAAGTGGCTCTGCACGCCCAAGGGCTCCGCGTTCCTCTGGGTCCGTCGCGACCGCCAGGCCGACGTCCATCCGCTCACGATCAGCCACGGCGCGAAGGGCGAGCGCGTGGGCCGCTCGCGCTTCCGGCTCGAGTTCGACTGGACCGGCACCCAGGACCCCACCGCGTGGCTCACCGTGCCGATGGCCATCGATTACCTGGCGGGCCTCGTGCCGGGAGGGTGGTCCGCGCTGATGGCGCGCAACCGCGCGCTCGCCCTCGAGGCGCGCCGGCTCCTGTGCGCGGCGGTGGGGACGGAACCCGCGTGCCCGGAGGAGATGATCGGCTCGATCGCGAGCGTGATCCTGCCCGACAACCGGACGGTGGAGACCGGCTGGCGCGTGCGCGATCCCATCCAGGGCCGGCTCTTCGAGGCCTGGGGCATCGAGGTGCCGATCATGCGCTGGCCCGCGCCGCCCAAGCGGATGGTCCGCGTCTCCGCCCAGCTCTACAACCACCGCCCGCAGTACGTCCGGCTGGCCGAGGCCCTCCGCAAGGAGCTCGCCGCCGACGCCGGATAGCCTGGTCTTTGGTTGTGATTGCCTTGTGATTAGTGTGGTGTAGACTGGGGGCCAGGAGGGGTCCATGGCGACCAGGGCAGCCGGTTCGCGTCCCGACCTGCAGGCGCACGACTACGCGATCCGGGCCCCGTTCCCCTTCGTCGCGAAGGAGCTGACCGAGATCCTGGGGGCCAAGCTCGTCGCGTACATCGCCGGGGTCTCCGAGACGCGAGCGGTGCACGAGTGGAGCGCCCGGGGGAGGGAGCCGAAGGCCCCCGGCGTGGCGCCCCGCCTGCGCCTGGCCTTCCAGGTGGCGCGGCTGATCAGCCAGCGCGACAGCCACGAGGTGGCGCAGGCGTGGTTCCAGGGGCTCAATCCCCAGCTCGGCGATCGGTCGCCCGCGCGTCTCCTGCGAGAGGGGGACATCGCCGAGGTGGGGCCGGAGATCGTCGCGGCGGCGCGGGCCTTCGTCGTCGGAGGATGACCGACCTCGACGAGACGACGGCGCCCGCTCGCATCCTGCGCGTCGGCCGGAAGCCGAATCCCTGGGCGTGGCCGCGGTGGGAGATCGCGGGCGAGGACGGCACGTTCGGCAACCGCTGGGACGACGCCCGCAGCACCTATCGGGTCCTGTACGGATCCTCGCAGCTCGAGGCGTGCTTCGTCGAGACCCTGGCCCGATTCCGACCGGACCCCCACGTGCTGGCGGAGCTCGCGCGGATCGAGGGCCCGGAGGCCGTCCTGGCTCCGGGCCTGCTCCCCAGATCCTGGCTCGCCGGCCGGGTGGTCGGCGAGGGATCGGTCCCCGGCCGTTTCTGCCACGTCGGGACCGCGGCGTCGCTCGCGCACCTGCACCGGGCCCTCGCGGCGACGCTCGTGCGCTACGGGATCGCGGAGCTCGACGGCGCCGCAATCCGGCAGACCGCGCCGCGCCGCTTCACGCAGGAGATCTCGAGCTATCTCTACTCGCTGAGCGATCGGCAGGGGCATCCTCGCTTCGCGGGGATCGCCTACGTCTCGCGGTTCGGGGATCGCTACCGGAACTGGGCGATCTTCGAGCGCCCGGCGCCGCGGCCCGTCATCCGCGAGCCGTCGACCCGGCCCATCGATCCCGCGCGGCGCGAATTCCGGGCCGCGTTGCGGCTG
The DNA here is from genome assembly GCA_035254745.1 of Candidatus Methylomirabilota bacterium. GTDB lineage: Bacteria > Methylomirabilota > Methylomirabilia > Rokubacteriales > CSP1-6 > CAMLFJ01. The sequence goes on from DATFAJ010000486.1 coordinate 4,663, forward strand.
CTGGGGCTGCGCCTCGGCGCCTGAGGCGCCTACTCGGTGATCGAGCGGTAGATCTCGACCTCGGCCGGCCCCTCGGTCAGCCCTTCCTTCTCCCGCCGCTCGCGATAGGCGGCCAGGTGCGGCGCCTTGCGGTGCAGGTCGAAGGCCGCGTCGTCCTTGTACTGCTCGTAGAAGATGAAGAGGTCGGGATCCTTGGTGGAGCGGTGCGGGCGATAGACGAGACAGCCCGGCTCCGCCCGGCGCACCGCCGCGACCTGCTCCTTCAGCAGCGCCGCGAGCGCGTCGCCCTTGCCCTTCGCGGCCCTGATCTTCGCCACCACCGTGAGCACGTCGGCCATGACTGCCTCTCCTTTGTGATGCGTTCGGCGGAGTATAGCACCGGCTAGAGCCGGCGCAGCCGGCGGGACGCGAGCAGGCCGAGGGCATTGGCGGCCACCATCGCCCCGCCCACCGCCACCGCGAAGCGCGCGTCCACCGCGGCCGCGAGCACTCCCCCCAGCAGCCCGCCCAGCGGCAGCAGGTTCCAGCAGAGAGAGTAGAGGCTCATCACGCGCCCGCGGAGCTGGTCGGGCACCGTCTGCTGCAGCTGCGTGCTCACCTGGGTGAGGTAGAACGTGTTGCTGAACCCGACGCACGCGAGCATCGGCAGGGCCAGGCCGAGACCCGGGGCGCGCGAGAAGAGCACGAGGCCCAGGCCCATCCCGGCCGCGCCCGCCAGGATGATGAGGCCGCGACGGTGCAGCCGCGGCGCGATGGTCGCCACGATCAGCGTGCCCACCAGGGCCCCGATGCCGTGCGCGGCGTTCAGCAGCCCGTAGCCGGCGGAGCCGGTCTGGAAGTAGACGTCGGCGAAGATCGGCAGCAGCGTGACGTAGGAGAGGCCGAACACCGCGTTGAAGAGCGCCAGGCAGATCAGCGCCGCGAAGACGAAGTTGTGGCGGACGAAGCCGAGCCCCTCGAGGAGCTGGCCCAGGACGTGCTGCTCGGTGGGCGCGGGCGCGTGGCCCTGCACGCGCAGCCGCCCGTACATGGCGAGCGCGGAGGCGGAGGCGCCGAGCGCGAGGCCGAAGCCCACCGTGCCCCCGAAGGCCGCGATGAGCACGCCGGTGATCGACGGGCCGATCATGCGGCCGGCCTGCCAGGGAATCGAGCCGAGCGCGATGGCGTTCGGCAGCCGCTCGCGCCCGACCATCTGGGGCACCAGGGCCATGCGGCTCGGCTCGTCGAAGGCGCGGAAGGTGTTGGTGAGCGCGGCCAGCGCCAGCAGGTGCTCGACGCGGGCCAGCGAGAGGGCGGAGAGGACGAAGGCCGCGAGCAGGGCCCCGGTGGTGAGGGTCTGGGTGATCAGCAGTAGGCGGAGACGATCGACCCGGTCGGCGAGCACGCCGCCCCAGAGCTGGAACACGACCAGCGGGATGCCCTGGGCCAGGCCCAGGTAGCCCAGGTGGAGCGCGTCATGGGTGACCTCCCACACCATCCACGCGAACGTCAGGTACTCGGCGCGGTGGCCCAGGACGTAGAAGACGAGGCCGATCCAGTAGAAGCGGTAGTTCCGCTCCCGTAGGGCGGAGAAGGTCGACGCGGTGGCGACGGGCCGGCCTCTCAGGCCCGCCAGGGCTCGACGAGGATCTTGGCGTGCTGCTCGGGGGAGGCGAGCGCCTCGAACGCGCCGGCCACGCCCTCGACGCCGACCCGCCCGGTGATGAGCGGGGCGACCGCGATGGCCCCGTCCGCGATGTGGCCGAGGGTCGCCGCGAACTCCTCCGGGGTGTAGCCCAGCACGAACTGGAGGTTGAGCTCCTTGCTGATGCCGAGCATCGGGTAGATCGTGTCCGCCTCCATGCACACCCCGACCACGACGATGCGGGTGCCCTTCGGCGCCGCGGCCATGATCTGGTCGAGCACGCCGGGCACCCCCACGCACTCGAAGACCACCGCGGGCCGGAGGGCCGGGCCCGGGATCCACGGGGGCAGCGCGGGCGCCCGGCTCGCGTCGCGCCACACCGCGGCCTCGCGCCAGCTCTGCCAGGGAGTGACCCGCGCCGGGTCCACCACCAGGTCGGCGCCCAGGGTGGCGGCGAGCTCCCGGCGGCGCGCCGAGAAGTCGGCCGCCACGATGGGACGCGCGCCGGTCAGGCGGAGCGCCGCGATCACCGCGAGGCCCACCGGCCCGCAGCCGATCACGAGCGGGGCATCGTCGGGCTCGAGGCGGGCCTTGGCGACCGCGTGGACGCCCACCGCCATCGGCTCGGTGAGCGCGGCGTGCTCGGTGGGGAGCCCGGCCGGCACCGGCAGCAGGAGCGCCTCGGTGAGGCGCATGAACTCCGCGTAGCCGCCCGGCGTGTCGTTGGAGTAGCCCACGGTGCGGGGCCCGTCGGGACGGACGAGGCCCGGACGCGAGCAGACCCGGGTGCCCACCGGCAGCGTCCTCCGCGTGCCCGGCCCGTGCTCGACGATCTCGGCGCAGAACTCGTGGCCCATGACCACGTCGCGCGAGAGATCCATCGTGAACACGCTGCCCGCCCGGCGGGAGGCCGCGACGAACTGCTCGGCGTGCTTGAGCGCGTGCAGATCCGAGCCGCAGATGCCGCACGCGAGCGTCTTGACCAGCACCTCGCCCGGCCCGGGCTCGGGCACGGGCAGGTCGGCCACCACCAGTCGGCGGTCCCGCATCACGGCGGCGCGCATCGGCGCGATCCTACCCCGTCTCGCGCCGACCGTCGAGAGGTGCGCTATCCTCGGGCCGGAGGTCACCGGCCCATGACTCGATCGGCGGGACGGCTCGCGACGGTGGTGATGGCGCTCGTGCTGGCGGCGGCCGGCGGCGCCCGCGCCCAGGTGGTCACCTGGGGCATGGCGAACGAGTACCCGGCCAGCTCGATCCAGGGCGAGGCGGACGCGCGCTTCGGCCGCGAGGTCACCGCGCGCTCCGGCGGGCGCATCGAGATCGCGCACCAGTACGACGCCTCGAGCGGCTTCCGCTCGAAGGACATGGTCGACGCCATCGGGCGCGGCGACCTCCGGATCGGCAACACCTACATGGGCGCGCTGGGCGGGCTCGACCCGATCTTCCTGCTCCCGTCGCTGCCGTTCCTCGCCACCACGCCGGAGCAGGGCCGGGCCCTCGCCGCGGTGGCGCGGCCGGCCTACGAGCGCGCCCTCGCGCGCCACAATCAGGTCCTGCTCTTCCAGTCGCCCTGGCCCGCCGCCGGGATCTGGGCCAACCGCCCGGTGGACTCGACCGAGGCGCTCCGCGGCCTGCGCGTCCGCACCGCCGACGCCAACGGCGTGCTCGCGTTCCGCGCCGCGGGCGCGGTGCCGGTCGTGGTGTCCTTCGCCGACGCGCTGCCCCAGCTCCGGTCGGGCCAGCTCGACGCGGTCCTCTCGTCGGGCGACGGCGGAGCGGGCCGGCGGCTCATGGAGACGCTGCATCACTTCACCGCCATCGAGTACGCGGTGACCATGAGCATGGTCACGATCAACGGCGACGCCTGGCGCGCGCTCGAGCCCTCGCTGCAGGAGGCGGTGCGGGAGGCGGCGGCCGAGACCGAGGCCCGGCAGTGGGAGGTGATGAAGACCCGCGTCGCGGCGAACTACGCGCAGATGCGCGCGGCCGGCGTCGCGCTCACCACCGAGCTCTCGCCCGAGTACCGCCAGGCGCTCCGGGCGGCCGGGCAGGTCGCGGTGGACGACTGGCTGCGCCAGATGGGGCCGGCGGGCGCGCAGATCCTCGACGCCTACCGGGCGCGGCTCGCCGGTCGCTGAGCTCGGCCGACCTCCACCACCAGCTCCACCTCGACCGAGACCGCGGCTCCCCGAAGCCGGTGAAGTACATCGGGCGTCCTCTCCCGGGCGATAGTATGCTCCCGGAATGGCCCGTCTCAAGCTCGTCCTCGCGATGATGATGCACGAGACCAACACCTTCTCCCCGGTGCCGACCCCGCTCGCGTCCTTCCGCCCCCTGCAGGGCGAGGCGGCGATCGCGGAGTTCAAGGACACCAACACCCAGCTCGGCGGCTTCCTC
>DATFAJ010000487.1:0-5728 GCA_035254745.1 Candidatus Methylomirabilota bacterium
GCGTGGTCACGAGGAGCCTCCGGGGGACAAGAGTGGTTTGCTGATCGACGTGATCACCAGGCTGATCTCGACCACCACGTCGCGGTCGTCGAACACGATGGCCAGGACCTTGTTGGTGGTCTCGATCGTCTGCCCCGACGGAAGCCGCTCGCTGCGCGAGTAGCCGTAGACGTCGGTGCGCCGGCCCGGGGTCGTGGCCTGGGGCGAGGGGTAGATGAACTGGCCGGTCGGCCTGCCCGCGAGGGCCAGCACCTCGGCCCGCGTGCTCTCGCCGCGCTTGATCTTCTTCGCGACCGACTCGTCGAAGGCGGTGTCGTCGGCCACGAAGGAGCTCGAGTAGTCGAAGCCGACGAGCCGGCCCTCGTGGAACGTGTAGGTCATGGCCCGTGCCGGGAGCGCGGTGGACCTCACCTCCACGTAGGTGTACTGGAGCGTCGTCACCAGCTTGTCGCCCACCCGGGCGGTGGCCTGCCCGTAGGGCGTCCCGAACCGCTGACGGATCTCCTGCTCGGTCGTCGTGCCCAGCGTGAGGCTGGCCGGGTCCGGCCGGCTGAAGTCGGCCCCCAGGAGGCAGACTCCGGCCAGGACGAGGGCGATGACCCGGGCACGCGCGGATGGCAGCGGCGGCATGGTTGCGGCCCCACGCTATAGCGAGCGGAGGTGCGGGTCAACCTCCCGTGGTCGGCCCAGCGCTGCGGGCTCGCCGAATGACCACGATCGCCCCCTGAACGACGAGAAGGATGCTCGTAAGCCACCCGAGATCTCGCAGATAGTCCGATTCTTCCAGAGTCAGATACACGATCGAGCCGCGGGTGTTGAGCGGATGGATCCGGCCCTGGGCGGGCGCGGCCGCCGTGGGTCTGGTGTGGTCGTAGTACGTCCAGAGGCCGACATAGGCGGCGAACGACACCACGAGCACGATGACGATCGCCGCCCGCAGCACCCTCACGACCGCGCTCGCGCGAAGGCCATGCGCGAGGCTAGAGTCCCCCGAGCGAGGCGTCAACATATTCGTGTGCTTACTGCGCAGCGACCCCCGTCGGTATAGAATGGCCGCGCTGCAACCCCACGCGAGGAGACGAGAGCAATGAGGCTAGCGGGCAAGGTGGCGGTGGTGACCGGCGGGGGCGCCGGGATCGGGCGCGGCATCGTGCTGTGCATGGCCCGGGAGGGCGCCGACATCGCGATCCCGGACATCCAGGACGCCAATGCCCAGGCGGTGGTGAAGGAAGTGACGGCGCTGGGGCGCAAGGCCATCTCGATGCGGTGCGACGTCACCAAGGGCGCCGAGGTCCAGGCCACGGTGGACCGCATCCGGAAGGAGATGGGCAAGGTCGACATCCTGGTGAACAACGCGGGCATGGCCTCGGCGCCCGGGATGCCGTTCACCAACAACTCGGAGGAGGACTGGGACAAGACCTACCAGGTCAACCTCAAGTCGGTCTTCCTCATGTGCAAGGCGCTGGCGCCCCACTTCATCGAGCGCAAGGGCGGCCGCATCATCAACATTGCCTCAATCGCGGGGCCGCTTGCGGCGCTCACGATGCCGCCCTACTCGGTGGCCAAGGGCGGGGTCATCACCTTCACGCGGGTCATCGCCAAGGAGCTGGCGCCGCACGGCATCACCGTGAACGCGATCTGCCCGGGCGTGCTGTGGACCGCGTTCTGGGAGAAGCTGGCCCAGTTCATCGCCGACACCAACCCCGCCTTCAAGGGCATGACCGCGCGGCAGGTCTTCGACAAGCGCGTCGGCGACATCATCCCGATGAAGCGCGAGCAGACCCCGGAGGACATCGGCCACGCCGCCGTCTTCCTCGCCTCCGAGGAGGCGCGCAACATCACCGGGCAGGCGCTGAACGTCGACGGTGGCTCGGTCATGCACTAGGCGAACCCCTCTCCCCTCCGGGGAGAGGGCAGGGTGAAGGGTCGAAGACTTTGACGAAGCGGCTCACGTTCATGGTCACCGGCGTGCTGACGCTGCTGGTGTGCGCGGGAGCCGCCTGGGCCCAGGCCGACAGGGACGCCAAGGCCGCCGCGGATCCGGTGGTGAAGCAGCTCGAGGCCTTCCGCCGCGACGACTACGACACCGCCTACACCTTCGCCTCCGAGGAGATCCGCACGCAGTTCGACCGCCGTGGCTTCGAGACGATGGTTCGCCGCGGCTACCCGGAGATCGCGAGCTCGACCTTCGCGCTCGTGACGAAGACCGAGCTGCGCTCCGAGGGCCTCGCGTACGTCACGATCAAGATCCGCGGCACCAACGGCCAGGCCGTCGAGGGGCTGTACGAGCTGGTGTGGCAGAACGGGTGGAAGATCAACGGAGTGGCCACGCGGCCCGACGCCGGCGTGATCTGATACTTACCCTCTCCCCTCTGGGGAGAGGGTGAGGGTGAGGCGAGCAATGGACTTCGATTTCACGCAGGAGCAGCAGGACTTCCGCCAGGAGGTGCGCGCCTGGCTGGCCGAGAACGTGCCGGCCGACCTCAAGGGCCGCGGCTTCGCCTCCTCGCGCGCCGACGTGGAGGAGGTCAACCGCCTGCGCGAGTGGCAGCGCACGCTCCACAAGGCGGGCTACGTGGGGATGGACTGGCCGGCCCAGTACGGCGGGCGCGGCGCCTCGATCATGGAGTCGATCATCCTCTACGAGGAGATGTCGCGCGCGGGCAGCCCGCAGCCGCTGAACCGGAGCGGCCTCAGCATGCTGGGGCCCACCCTGATGAAGCACGGCACCCCGGCCCAGCAGGCGAAGCACCTCGACCGCATCCTGACCGCGGAGGACATCTGGTGCCAGGGCTTCTCCGAGCCCAACGCGGGCAGCGACCTGGCCAACCTCCAGACCCGCGCGGTGCTGGACGGCGACCACTACGTGCTGAACGGGCAGAAGGTGTGGACGAGCATGGCCCACGTGGCCGCGTGGGGCTTCTTCCTGGTGCGCACCGATCCCACCGCGGCCAAGCACAAGGGCATCACGTTCCTGCTCCTCGACATGAAGAGCCCCGGCCTCACCATCCGGCCGCTGCGCCAGATCACCGGCGAGGCCGAGTTCAACGAGGTCTTTCTCGAGAACGTACGCGTGCCGGCCACCAACGTCGTGGGCAAGGTGAACGAGGGCTGGGGCGTGGCGCTCACCACCCTGGCCTACGAGCGCGACGTGCTCACCATGATCCGCCACATCAGCCTGCGCACCGCGCTGCACAAGCTGCTCGCGCTGGCGAAGCGCACCATGAAGAACGGGCGCCCCGCCTCCGAGGACCCGGTGGTGCGCCAGAAGATCGCCGCGCTCTCGATCGGCGAGCGGGTGCTGCAGCTCAACGGCTACCGCAGCCTCACCAAGATCCTGCGCGGCGGCGCGCCGGGGCCGGAGGGCTCCACCTCCAAGCTCTTCTGGAGCCTGCTCGACCAGGAGCTGGCCGAGCTGGCCACCGAGATCATCGGCCCCTACTCGCAGATCAAGGCGGGCAGCCCGCACGCGCCCGACGAGGGCGAGTGGGAGTTCTACTGCCTGCTCGCGCGCGGCAGCGGCATCCGCGCCGGCACCACCGAGATCCTGCGCAACATCCTGGGCGAGCGCGTGCTCGGCCTGCCCAAGGACTGAGTCCCAAGGAGAAGACCCATGGCGGACAGCGAGCTGCTCTACGAGGTGAAGGACCGCATCGCGACCATCACGCTCAACCGGCCCGACAAGATGAACGCCTTCACCGGGCCCATGATCGAGCGCTGGGCCGCCTCGCTGCACGAGGCCCAGGCCGATCCGAACGTGAACGTGGTGGTGGTCACCGGCGCGGGCAAGGCCTTCTGCTCGGGCGGCGACGTCGGCCGGATGGGCGCGGGCGATCCCACCCCGCTCGACAACAAGAACGGGCTCTGGGAGCACATCCACCGCGTGCCCAAGACGCTCGAGGCCATGGACAAGCCGGTCATCGCCATGGTCAACGGGGTGGCGGTGGGCGCGGGCATGGGCATGTCGCTCATGTGCGACGTGCGCATCGCCTCGGACGCGGCGCGCTTCTCCACCGGCTACGTGCGGGTGGGTCTGGTCCCGGGCGACGGCGACACCTACTTCCTGCCGCGCCTCATCGGCACCGCCCGCGCCCTCGAGCTCCTGTGGACCGCCGACTTCATCGAGGCGCCCCGCGCCCTCGAGCTCGGCATCGTGAACCGCGTGGTGCCCCACGACAAGCTCGCGGAGGAGACCTACGCCTTCGCGCGACGGGTGGCCGACGGCCCGCAGATCCCGGTGCGAATGATCAAGCGGCTGGTCTACCAGTCGATGCGCCTCGACCTGCGCACGCACCTCGACCTGGTCTCCTCGCACATGGCGGTGGTGCGCGAGACCGCGGACCACAAGGAGGGCGTGCAGGCCTTCAAGGACAAGCGGCCGCCGAAGTTCCAGGGTCGGTAGCGCCGCCCGCAGCGGGCCGGCCCGCCGGCGCTACCGCACGATCAGGACGATCGAGAGCGCGAGCAGGACGCCCATCGTGACGTTGAACGCGCGCAGGCGTCCGCGGGTGCGGAGGACGTGATGGACGGTGGCCCCGAACGCGAGCCAGACGAAGCCGCTCGGCAGCACCGCCAGCGCGAACAGCCCGCCGAGGCCGGCGGCCTGCCCGAGCGGGCTCCCCGCGTCGGCGTGCAGGAACGTGCCGGCCGCGCTCGCGGCCACGAGCCACGACTTCGGGTTGATCCACTGGAAGAGGGTCGCGCCGACGAAGCCGACCGGGTCGCCACCGGTGGCCGCATCGAGGCTCGCCGACATGGCGATCTTCCACGCTAGCCAGAGGAGGAAGGCGGCGCCGCCCCAGTTGAGGATCCGGAGCGCGAGCGGATGCGCGAGGACGAGGCTCCCCAGCCCCAGTGGCACCAGGAACATCATGAGCCCCATGCCGACGATGACGCCGAGCAGGCACGGCAGCCCCCGCAGGACGCCGGCGTTCGCGCCCGCCGCGGTCAGCATGACGTTGCTCGGCCCCGGGGTCACCGCCGCCACCACCGCGAACAGCAGGAACGCCACCGCTTGTTCCGTCGTCATGAGCCACCTCCATGCGATCTGAGCAGACCAGATCCGGCGGCCAGGGTCTTGAACGATCGTGCCGGCAGAAGATCGGCGGCTGGATCGCGAGCGAGGGCCCCGTCGGCGGCGTCGAGCGGTTCCGCGCGTGGTTCACGGGCGAGGCGTACCACAAGCATCGCCACGACACCTACGCCATCGGCCTGACCGACCGCGGCATCCAGGCGTTCGACTATCGCGGGGCGGAGCGGGTGGCCACGCCCGGGCAGGTCGTCGTGCTCCACCCGGACGAGGTGCACGACGGGCGCGCGGGCACCGCCGACGGCTTCGGCTACCGGATCGTCTACGTGGAGCCCGCGCGGGTCTCCGACGCGCTCCGGGACCTTCGCGGGCGGCCCGGTCCGCTGCCGTTCGTCCGCGAGCCGGTGTCGCGCAACGGGCTCCTGGCGGGAGCGATCCGGAAAGCCTTCGAAGCCCCGCTCGATTCGCTGGCGGCCGACTTCCTCGTCGCCGAGCTGGCCGAGGGCCTGCTGGCCGCGGAAGGCGGCGGCGCGGGGCCCGCCGCGTCACGCCGCGTGGACGTGCCGGCCCTCGAGCGCGCACGCCAGCTCCTGGACGCCGAGCGGACGCGGGTGGTGCGCTCCACGGAGCTCGAGGCGATCACCGGCCTGACGCGCTACGACCTGGCCCGCCAGTTCCGGCTGGTGTTCGGCACGAGCC
>DATFAJ010000488.1:0-8086 GCA_035254745.1 Candidatus Methylomirabilota bacterium
GATGGACAAGATGGAGAAGAAGCACGACAAGATGAAGGGCAAGATGATGGACAAGAAGGACGACAAGATGGAGAAAATGGACAAGATGGACAAGAAGTAGCCCGGCACCCCGTGGGAGCGGGCGCCGGGGAGCCCCGGCGCCCGCCCGCCGCGACCGTCCTACCGCGCGAGCTTGGCCTCGTACATCCAGATGCGCTCGTCGGCGCGCGGCGTCCACTCGATCCAGTTGGCGACGCCGTAGAGGTCGTGCTGCTGCCAGAGGAAGACCCACGGCACCTCGTCGTGCACCATCTGTTGGATCTCGGCCCACGCCTCGAGCCGCTTCTTCGGATCCACCACCGTCACCGCCTGCGCGATCTTGGCGTCCAGCGCCTTGTTGTTGCCGTAGGACGAATAGGTCTGGCTCGCGGAGAAGAGCTGGTCGATCGTGTTCTGGGCGTCGAGCGCGGGGCCCCAGCCCAGGAAGAACATGTCGCCGGTGGTGCGATTCTTGATCTTGTCGAGATGGGTGCCCCACTCGTTGACGACCACGTTCACCTTGATCCCGATGCGCTGGAGCTGCGCCGCGATCGCCAGCGAGACGTCCTTGTCGAGCGGGTAGCGGCCCGACGGGGTGTCGAGGGTGAGCGTGAGCTTGGTCGGGTCCACCCCCGCCTCCTTGAAGAGAGCCTGGGCCTGGGCGGGGTCGTACTTGATGCACTGGGGCTTCGAGGAGTAGTCCACGTTGATCGGGGAGAGCGGCCCGCACATCTTGGTCGCCCGGCCCTTGAGCACCTGCTGGATCAGCTCGTCCACGTTGACCGCGTGGTGGATGGCCTTGCGCACCCGGAGGTCCTGCAACGGGCCCGGCTTGAGGTTCACCAGGGCCAGGTAGTTGATGCGGGAGGAGACGGTGGCGCGCAGCCGTGCCTTGCCGCTGTTCTGCAGCATCTCCACGTTCTGGGGCGGCACGTCCTTCATGACGTCGATCTCGCCCGCGAGCAGCGCGGCCAGCCGCGCGCTGAACTCGGGGATGAAGCGGAAGGTCACCCGGCTCGCCTCCGCGGGAGTCTGCCAGTAGTCGGGGTTCCGCTCGACCACCAGCTTCTCGTCCCGCACCCACTGCACGAAGCGGAACGCCCCGGTGCCGATGGGCTTGGCCGCGAGCGCCTGCACGCCCTGCTCCTTGAGGGCCTTGGGCGGCATCGGCAGGAAGTCGCTGCCCGCGATGCGGTCGATGAGGCCCGGCCACGGCTTGTCGGTGATGAAGCGCACCGTGTAGTCGTTGACGATCTGGACCTCCTTCACCTGGGTCCAGCGCGGCAGGTAGTGGGTCTTGTTGGCGGGGTCCTTGATGTAGTCCATGGTGGCCTTGACGCTCTGGGCGTCGAAGGGCTCGCCGTTGTGGAACTTCACGTTGTGGCGCAGCGCGAACTCCCACGTGGTGTCGTTGACCACCTTCCAGCCGGTGGCCAGCATCGGGGACGGCTTGTAGGTCTTGGGGTCGCGGTCCACCAGCCGGTCGTACATGTGCTCGACCATGTTGTTGGTGGTCCAGTCCACGATGGTGTTGGGCAGGAGGGTGCGCGGCTCGGCCGAGAAGGCCACCACGATCTCCTTGGTCCGCGCGCGGTCCTGGGCGGCGGCGGGATCGACGAAGGGAACGGCCACGCCCAGCAGGAGGGTGAGCGCGGCCAGCGTCCGGGGAAGTCGCGTCATGAGGGTCTCCTTGTCGCGTCGACTTTCTTGACGTAGCGGATCATGCGGGGGTCGGGCTCGTAGATCGAGTCCCAGAACCCGACCGCCCAGGGGTGATCGTGCTCCACGAGGGCGGAGACGCGGAGCGCCCCGCGCGCGGCCAGCCGCTCCTCCGCGGCGGCCACGAGCGCCCGCGCGACGCCGCGGCGGCGGTACGAGGGCAGCACCGCGAGACGGTAGAGGTTGCCGCGCCAGCCGTCCCAGCCGCCGATGATCGAGCCCACCAGCAGGTCGTCGTCGACCGCCACCAGCACCGCGGCGGCGGAATCCCGGATCACCTGGTCGACCTGCTCCGGGGTGTCGGTGGGGCTCGGGCTCGCGTCGGCGTGGTGCCAGAGGTCCAGCAGCGCGGGGCCCTCGTCGGGACGGCAGGGGCGGATGACGACCGCCATCAGACCCGGAAGCGCGGGTCGAGCACGTCGCGCAGCCAGTCGCCCACCAGGTTGATGCCGAGCGCGGTGAGGGCGAGCGCGGCCCCCGGGAACGCGGCGAGCCACCAGGCCACGTAGAGGTAGTCGCGGCTCTCCGAGAGCATGCTGCCCCACGCGGGGGTCGGCGGCTGCACGCCGAATCCGAGGAAGGAGATGGCGGCCTCGGCCACGATGAACTGGGCGAACTGGAGGCTGGCCACGATGACGATGGAGGGGGCCACGTTGGGCAGCACGTGCCGGAAGAGCAGGCGCGCGCGCCCGAGTCCCAGCGCCTGGGCCGCGTGCACGAAATCGCGCTCCTTCACCGACAGCACCTCCCCACGGACCACGCGAGCATACACGACCCAGCCGGCGGCTGACAAACTGACGATGATGTTGCGCAGCCCCAGGCCCACGATGGCGTTGATGGTGAGCGCGAGCAGGATGAACGGGAACGAGAGCTGCACGTCGGCCACCCGCATGAGCACCGCGCCCAGCCAGCCCTCGAAGAAGCCGGCGAGGAGCCCGAGCAGGCCGCCCACGAGCGCGGTGAGCAGGACGCAGCAGATCCCGATGAACAGCGCCACCCGCGTCCCGTACAGCACGCGGGCCAGCAGATCGCGGCCGAGCTGGTCGGTGCCGAGCGGGTGGCCGGGCGTGCCGGGCGGCCTGAGGCCGGCCGCGAAGTCGGTCTGCACCGGATCGTGGGCGACCAGCAGCGGGGCCGCCACCGCGGCCAGCACCACCAGCACCGCGATCGCGAGCCCGAGGACGCCCCGGCCGTGCCGTCGGAGGAAGCGCCTCACGCCCGGGCCCGCGTCCGAGGGTCGAGCCAGCCGTAGATCAGGTCGACCGCGAAGTTGATGAGGGTGTAGGTGACCGAGAACACGAAGACCGCGGCCAGCACCACCGGGAAGTCCCGGTTGAGGAGGGCCTGCACGGTGAGGCGCCCGAGCCCCGGCCACGCGAAGATGGTCTCGGTGATGACCGCCCCGCCGAGGAGTTGGCCGGTGTCGAGCCCGGCCAGGGTCACGATCGGGATCGCCGAGTTCTTCAACGTGTGCTTGCCGATGACGATCCGCTCGGCCAGGCCCTTGGCCCGCGCGGTGAGCACGAACTCCTCGTTCAGCGTGTCGAGCACCGAGGAGCGGGTGAGGCGCGCCATGCGCGCCGCGTAGAACGAGGCCAGCACCACGCACGGCATCACGAAGTGGAGCGGGCCCCCCATGCCCCCGGTGGGCAGCCAGCCGAGGCGCACCGAGAACAGGTAGATCATCATGAGGCCGAGCCAGAACCCGGGCACCGCCTGCCCGAGCACGGCGCCGCCCATGCCGAGCAGGTCGAAGAGCGAGCCGCGGCGGACCGCCGAGACCACCCCGACCGGCACCGCCACGCAGAAGGTGAGCAGCAGCGCGGAGAGCGCGAGCTCGAGCGTCGCGGGCAGCCGCTCGAGCACGAGCCCGAGGGCGTTGTTCTTGTAGCGCAGCGACTCGCCGAAGTCGCCGTGCAGCGCGCGCCCGATGAATCGGCCGTACTGCACCGCGAGCGGGTCGTTGAAGCCCAGGCGCTCGCGGAACTCGTTCAGGTCCTTGGCCTGGATGTCCATGGGCAGGAACAGGAGCACGGGGTCGCCGCCGAGGCGCACCAGGAAGAACACCGCGGTCAGCGAGAGGAAGACGACCAGGAGGGTCTGCCCGAGCCGCGACAGGAGGTACGCCCGCATCCCGGGGAGTGTACCCGATCCCGCGGCCGGCCCGGCCGGGACCATTGCTATAGTGGGCGGGGCCCGCTCCATGTCGCTCGTCCGGGATTTGTCGGCTTCGGCGGTCGTCGCCGGCTTCGTGACCGTGCTGGTCGGCTTCGCCAGCGCGGCGGCCATCGTCTTCCAGGCCGCCGGGGCGGTGGGCGCCTCCGAGGCCCAGCTCGGCTCGTGGATGCTCGCGCTGGGGATCGGCATGGGGCTCACGTGCATCCTGCTGTCGCTCCGCTACCGGGCGCCGGTCGTCACCGCGTGGTCCACCCCGGGGGCGGCGCTGCTGGTCACGAGCGCCGCCGGCCTCTCGATCGAGGAGGCGACCGGCGCGTTCCTGGTGTCGGCCGCGCTCATCACCCTGGTCGGGTTCTCGGGCTGGTTCGAGCGCGCGATGGATCGCATCCCGGTGCCGATCGCCTCCGGCATGCTGGCGGGCGTCCTGCTGCGCTTCGGCCTCGGCTTGTTCACCGCCATGAGGACCGAGCTCGCGCTGGCCCTCGGCATGTTCGTCGCCTACCTGGTCGGCCGGCGCCTCGCGCCGCGCTACGCGGTGATCGCCGCGCTGCTGGTCGGGGTCGCGATCGCACTCGTGCAGGGGCTCCTCCACGTGGAGGTGGTCCGGCTCGGGCTGGCCCGGCCGGTCTGGGTGACCCCGCGCTTCACTCCCGGCGCGGTGATCGGGGTGGCCCTGCCTCTGTTCGTGGTGACCATGGCGTCCCAGAACGTGCCCGGGGTCGCGGTCATCCGCGCCTCGGGCTACGCGGTGCCGATCTCGCCGATCATCGGCTGGACCGGGCTCGCCAACCTGGCGCTGGCGCCCTTCGGCGGGTTCGCCCTGAACCTGGCCGCGATCACCGCCGCCATCTGCATGGGCCGCGAGGCCCACGAGGCCCCGCGGCGGCGCTACGTGGCCGCGATGGCGGCGGGCTTGTTCTACGCGGTCGTCGGGATCTTCGGGGCGACGGTGGTGGCGCTCCTCGCCGCGTTCCCGGCCGAGCTGGTGGCGGCGATCGCCGGGCTCGCCCTGCTGGCCACGATCGGCAACGGCCTCGCCCTGGCGGTCGGCAGCGAGAATCAACGGGAGCCGGCGCTCGTCACGTTCCTGGTGACCGCGTCCGGCGTCGCGCTGGCCGGCATCGGATCGGCGTTCTGGGGACTGGTGGCGGGGGTCGTGACCCTGCTGATACTGCGGGCGGCGGGCCGTCCCCCCAATTGAATGAGATCGGTGGCGCCCGGGAGGAGTGGACATGGCGGCATACATGGAGGGGCGATCGGGGGTGCTCCCCGCGATCATCGTGGGGCTCTGCCTGGTGATCGGGCTGTCGGTGGCCGGCTACTTCGTCGGCCGCGGCGGCTTGCGCTTCAGATCAGACGCTCGAACCGTCACGGTCAAGGGGCTGGTGGAGCGGGAGGTGAAGGCGGACCAGGCGGTGTGGACGCTCGGCCTGCGCCGGGCCAGCGAGACGCTGCAGGACGCGCACGCCCGGATCAGCGCCGACCGGGACGCGGCGGTGGCGTTCCTCCGCAAGCAGGGCTTCCCGGACGCGGAGATCGAGCGGCAGCCCACCCGTACCATCGACAAGCTGGCCCGCGAGTACGGCCAGCCCCAGGCCTCCGACCGCTTCCGCTACGTGGTGACGACCTCGGTGGTCGTGAAGACCACCAACGTCGACCTGGTCCGCACCGCGCTCGGCTCGACCGAGGAGCTGCTGAAGGTCGGGGTGATCCTCGACGGCGAGCGGGAAGGCGCGGCCAACCCGCGGTACATCGTCTCCAAGTTCAACGACCTGCGCCCGCAGCTGCTCGCGGAGGCCACGAAGAACGCCCGGGCCACCGCCCAGCAGTTCGCGGCGGACTCGGGGGCCCAGGTCGGCACCATCCGCTCGGCCAACCAGGGCTCGATCCAGATCTTCGGCCAGGACGGGGGCGACGAGTCGGCCCCGTTCAGTCCGACGAGCACGCCGGTCAAGCGCATCCGGGTGGTCAGCACGTTCGAGTTCGAGCTCCGGTAGGGCCCGGCCCGGTGCCGACCGCCTTCTCGCACGCGGCCGTCCCGCTCGCGCTGGGGGTGGGGCTCGGGGCCGAGGTCGTCCCGCGCCACCTGCTGCTGGCGGGGGTGCTCGTCTCGGCGCTGCCGGACCTCGACGTGATCACCCTCGGCTGGGGCATCCCCTACTCGGCGAGCCTCGGGCACCGCGGCTTCAGCCACTCGCTGCTCGCGGCCGCGGTCGTGGCGCTGGCAGCGGCCCCCGCGGCGCCCGCGCTCCGCGCCGGGTTCGCGCGCGCCTTCGTGTTCCTGTTCGTGGCCATCGCCTCCCACGGCGCGCTGGACGCCTGCACCAACGGTGGCCTGGGCGTGGCCTTCCTGTGGCCCTGGTCCGGCGAGCGCCTCTTCGCCCCGGAGGCGCTGCGGGTGATCGAGGTCTCGCCGATCGGGCTCGGCCGTTTCCTGTCCGCGCGCGGGGTAGTGGTGCTCGAGTCGGAGCTCCGGTGGATCTGGCTGCCCGCGCTTGCCGTGAGCCTTATGCTGATCGGAGCGCGTCGCGGATGGTCGGGGCGGCGCGGGGGAGGCCGCGCGTGAAGTACTGGGAGGACTTCGAGGTCGGCGAGAGCACCGAGCTCGGGTCGCACTCGATCACCGAGGCCGAGATCCTGGCCTTCGCCCGCAAGTACGATCCGCAGCCCTTCCACACCGATCCCGAGGCGGCGCGCCGGAGCATCTTCGGCGGGCTCATCGCGAGCGGCTGGCACACGTGCGCTTTGATGATGCGCCTGTCGGTGGAGGCCAACCGCCGTGAGGAGGCGGCCGCCACCGGCTCGCCCGGGCTCGACTCCTGCCGCTGGCTCAAGCCGGTGCGGCCGGGCGACGCCCTGACCGGGCGCACCGAGGTGCTCGAGACGTGGCCCTCCCGGAGCAAGCCCATCGGCTTCGTCCGCCGCCGCGTCGAGCTGATCAACCAGGACGGGGAGGCGGTCGTGTCGATCGTGGGGATCACCATGTACCGGCGGCGTCCGGCGGCCGCGGCGTGAAGTACTTCGAGGACGTGCAGGTCGGCGACGTGATGCGGTTCGGACGGTACGAGGTCACCCGGGAGGAGATCGTCGAGTACGCCCGGCAGTTCGACCCGCAGCCCTTCCATCTCGACGAGGAGGCGGCGAAGGCCAGCATGTTCGGCGGGCTCATCGCGAGCGGCTGGCACACCGGGGCCATGTTCATCCGGATGGTGGTCGAGCACATGACGCCCGTCCACGCCACCTCCGGGGCCATGGGCTTCGACGACCTCAAGTGGCTCAAGCCGGTGCGGCCGGGCGACGTGCTCTCGGTGGAGTCGGAGATCCGCGAGAAGATCGAGTCCCGGAGCCGGCCCGACCGCGGCACCGTGAAGATCGAGAGCCGGATCGAGAACCAGCGCGGGGAGGTGGTGATGAGCCTCGTGTCCCTGGTGATCTACCTGCGGAGGTGACCGCGTGCGCGGCCTCGTCGCCTTCAACCTGTGGCAGTGGATCGAGGAGAACCGCGCCACCTTCGAGCCGCCGGTCGGCAACAAGGTGATCTGGGAAGACTCGCAGTTCACCGCGATGGTCGTCCGCGGGCCGAACGCGCGGCGCGACTTCCACGTGGACCCCTCCGACGAGATCTTCTACATGCTCCGCGGCGCGATGCGCCTCGAGTACATGGAGGACGGCCGGCGGCGCGAGCAGATCGTCCGCGAGGGGGAGCTGTGCCTGCTGCCCGCGCTCGTTCCGCATTCGCCCCACCGCCCGGCCGACACCTGGGGCCTGGTGGTCGAGGTCAAGCGCCGGCCCGAGCAGACCGAGTCGCTCCTCTGGTTCTGCGAGCGGTGCGATCGGCTCCTGCACCGGGTGACGATGCACGTGGCCGACATCGAGCGGGAGCTGAAGGCGGCCATCGAGCACTTCGACGCCAGCCTCGCGCTGCGCACGTGCGGGGGCTGCGGGCACGTGCAGCCGGATCGCGCGCCCGTGGTCGCACCGGTCACGTCGGAGGACCGATCGCGCTAGGAACCGTCCGCGGCGTCGACCGCAACCGGCCGGACCGCGCGCGCCCCCGGAGCCGGTCCCGCCGGAGGGCCGCTCGCCCGGCCGATCAGGATGCAATCGCGATGCGGCCTGCCGATGCGAGGGTCCAGATGCCCCAGCCGAGGCCGGGGGCCGCATCGAAGAG
>DATFAJ010000489.1:0-4791 GCA_035254745.1 Candidatus Methylomirabilota bacterium
GCTCAGGCGGGGCGCGCCCCACCCACCAGCGCCGCCAGCGCCTGATACGCCCGCTTCGCCCGCTCGACCGCGGGCAGCTCCGCGGTCGCCCGGCACGGCGCCTCGATGGCGAGCGGCACGCCCGCCGGTAGCGCCGCCACCAGCTCGCGCAGCGGCAACACCCCCGCGCCCGGCAGGAGCCGACCGGTGCGCGCCTCGCGGATGAGCGCCGGCGTGTCGGTGGGGCCCGGCATGTCCGCGGATGCGTCGCAGATCTGCGCGTACCGGAAGAGCGCGGGGTCCACCTCCCGAAGGTGCGCCGGCAGCCCGCCCGACCGGCTGAAGTGGAGCGCGTCCACCAGCACCGAGGCGTTCGGCCGCTGCGAGCGGGCCACGATCTGCGCGGCGTGCGCGAGCGTACGGACGCCGGTGTAGATCGCGAACTCCAGGCAGACCTGCAGCCCGTACGAGGCGGCCCGGTCGCAGAGGTCGCCGAAGCGCTCGAGGGTGCGGGCCTCGTCCGGCTCGGCGCTCATGACCAGCACGTTCTTCGCGCCGAGGCGCGCCGAGACCTCGAGGAAGCCCTCCGGGATGGCCACCGGCTGGTCTGGCTCGAAGCGCAGGAACTCGGTGTCGAGCACCGAGATCCCGGTGTCGGCCATGCGCCCGAGCGTCTCCCGCAGCATCGGGCCCTCGTGCAGCACGTCGTAGGGCGGGACGCCCACGCTCGGGGTGGCGGTCAGCCGGATGCCGACGGTGCGGAAGCCCGCCGCCGCCGCCACCGTGATGAGCTCGGGAGGCGTGGTGTCGAGCACGGTGAGGTGGGCGAGCGAGATCGGGTGCGAGGCGATGGCCATGGCGAAGATGGTACCTCAGCCCGCTCGGGGCGGCTCCGGGTCCGTGTGCTGGCGCGGCAGGCCGAGCGCGACCAGCACGCCCAGCGCGTTGCTGCCCCCCGCGATGAGGACCGCGGCGCCGTAGCCGTGGGTCAGGTCGAAGAGCCGTCCGGCGACGATCGGCAGCACGATGGCCGCGGCGCTCCACGCGATGTAGACGCGGCTCGCCATGCGACCGTAGACCGCCCGCCTCCAGTACACCGCGACCGCGGCGGCGGTGGCGCCCGACACCAGGCCGTACCCGAGCCCAACCAGCGCGAGAGCGAGCACCGCCATCGCGGAGCCGGGCCAGAGAGTGAGCGCCACGTTACCCGCGAGGGCCACCGCGTTGGCGCCGGCCGCGACGGTCGGGATCGCCAGCCAGTCCACCATCCACCCGCCGCCCAGGCGCCCGGCCGCGATGACCGCGGTGATCGCGGTCGTGCCGTACACCGCGAGGGCGGGTCCGCCCCCGTAGGCGGTGATGATGCCCGCCGCCTGGCTCAGCACCATGAGCCCCGCCGAGGCGGCGAGGAAGAAGACGAGGGACAGGCGCCAGAACACCGCGCGACGGCGCTCCTCGGCGCCGAGCGTGGCGCTCGAGGTGGCGGCGGCGACCCCGACGCCCGCGGTCAGGCGCGCGCTGACCAGGCCGGTGATGGCGAGCGTGGCCGCGAAGCCGCCGAGGGCCGCCCGCACGCCGAAGACACGGATCGCCCAGCCGAAGGTCGGGGCCGCGATCATCGCGCCCGCCGGCAAGAGGCTCACGAGGTAGCCGTTGACGAGGCCGTGGCGCCCGGTGACGACCAGGTTGACCATCTGCTGGACGAGGATGTACGCGGCGCCGCCGCCGACCCCGAAGCCCACCCCGTAGCCGACCACGAGCTGGAGGAGACCGCCCGCGGTCGCAGCCAGCGCGATGCCCGCCGCGCTCACGCCCGCGCACGCGAGCACGAGCCACGGGGTCGGCGCGATGCGGTAGAGCGTCGGCGCCAGCATCATCCCGGCCCCGAAGGAGGCCGCGGCCACCGCGAAGACCAGCGCGAGATCGGCCCGGTGGAGGCCGAGCAGGGCCTCGAGCGGCTGCAGGAAGACGCTGAACGCGTAGAGGGCGCCGACCGGCGCGT
Source organism: Candidatus Methylomirabilota bacterium (assembly GCA_035254745.1). Lineage (GTDB taxonomy): Bacteria > Methylomirabilota > Methylomirabilia > Rokubacteriales > CSP1-6 > CAMLFJ01. Next base: position 1,982 of record DATFAJ010000489.1, read on the forward strand.
TGAGCGCGGTCGCGGCCGCGAGCACGCGCCACGGGCGCCGCCGGACTTCGATCTCGGTCATTTTCGGTAGGGGCGACCAGAGTATACGAGAACTCCGGTCTCGACAGTCGGCTCGCAGCGACTGGGAGCCTTGACCCGGAGCCCATCGAGAGCGCAGGATCGTCGCCTGGTGACCCCGCTCCCATGAGCCCCGACCTTCACGACCTCTCGATCGCCGATCTCTCGCGCCTGATCGCGGCGCGCACCGTGTCCCCGGTGGAGCTGGCCGACGCGCTGATCCGCCGCGTCGAGCAGCACGACGGCCAGACGCGCGCCTTCATCACCCCCACCTTCGAGCTGGCCCGGCGGCAGGCACGCGAGGCCGAAGCCGAGATCGCGGCGGGGCGCTCGCGCGGGCCGCTCCACGGCGTCCCGTTCGGGCTCAAGGACATCTACGACACCGCGGGCATCCTCACCTCCGCCCACTCGCGGATCTTCCGCGACCGGATCCCGGCCGAGGACGCCACCGCCACCACGAAGCTCTACGAGGCCGGCGCGGTCCTGCTCGGCAAGCTCGCCACCCACGAGATGGCCCACGCCGGCCCCTCGTTCGACCTGCCGTGGCCGCCCGCCCGCAATCCCTGGAACCTCGTCCACTTCACCGGGGGCTCCTCCACCGGCTCCGGGGCCGCGGTGGCCGCGGGGATGGTCCCGGTGGCCCTCGGGTCCGACACCGGCGGCTCGATCCGCGGGCCGGCCTCGCACTGCGGCGTGGTCGGCCTCATGCCGACGTTCGGGCTGGTGAGCCGCGCCGGCGTCATCACCAACTCCTACACGTTCGACCACTGCGGCCCGCTGACCCGCACCGTGGAGGACGCGGCGCTGGTGCTGCAAGCCCTGGCCGGCTACGACCCGCGGGACGCGGGCAGCCTGCGGCGCCCGATTCCACGCTACCGGGACGCGCTCGGCCCGGACCTGCGCGGCCTCCGGATCGGCGTGCTGCGGCATCACTGGGAGGAGGACATCCCGGCGTCGGACGACGTGCGGAAGGCGATGGAGACCGCGCTCGCCGTGCTGCGCGGGCTGGGCGCGGAGCTCGAGGAGTGTCGCGTGCGGCCGCTCGGAGCCTACTACGACGTCAAGATCATCATCGCGGAGACCGAGATCTTCAGCGTCCACCAGCGCGACCTGATCGCGCGTCCCGGCGAGTTCGGCGCCGACTTCCGCTCCCGCGCGCTGCCCGCGGTGCTCTTCACCGCCAACGACTACGTCCAGGCCACCCGCGAGCACCGGCGCATGATCGTCGAGATGGAGCCGCTCTACGCGCGGTTCGACGCCTTCGTCACCGCCGGCCTCGGCGAGGCCCCGCGGCTCGCCGACTACCGGAGCGTCTCGTTCTGGCAGCGGCCCAGCGCGCTCACCGCGTGGAACGTCACCGGCCAGCCGGTGCTGGCGCTGCCGAACGGCTTCGGGCGGAACGGCCTGCCGCTCGGCATGCAGATCCTCGGCCGGCCGTTCGGCGAGTCGACCATCCTGCGCGTCGGTCACGCCTACGAGCGGGCCACCGAATGGCACCGGCGGCGGCCCACGCTCGTGCCCGGAGCGACCGCCCCCCCGGTCACGCCCCCGCCGGTGCTCTCGGGCCCGGTCGACCAGGCCGACCCCCGCCTGCGCGAGCAGTGCGCGCAGGCCGCGCGGCGCGCCGGCCTCGCGCTCGACGACCTCATGCTCGCCCAGCTCTGCGAGGGGGCGCCCCACGCGCTCGCCATGGCGGAGCGCCTGCGCCGCGACCACGGGCTCTCCCACGAGCCCGCGAACGTGTTCACCTTCCCGCCCGCGCGCCTCGGCGACTAGCCGCTGCCGTGCTGCCGGAGCTGCAGGAGCGCGATGCCACCGGCGCGAAGGCGGCCATCTACGCCGACATCCGCCGACTCTGGGCGGTGCCGTACGTGTCCTCGCTCCAGCGGCACCTCGCCACGCGCGCGGGCTGGCTCGAGTGGACGTGGGCCGCGGTGGGTCCCGCGTTCACGAGCGGCCGGGCCCAGGTCGCGGCGCGGCTCGCCGCCGAGGGCCTCGTGGTCCCACGCCTGGCGCCGATGTCACGCGACGCGCTCCGGGTCTGGGGCGTCGATCCCGCCGGCGAGGCGGCCATCCGCGCCGCGTGCGCCAGCTTCGTCCGGGTGAGCCCGATCAACCTCGTGCTGTCGGGCCTGCTGCGCCGCATCCTGACCGGCGACCGCCCCACCGGCCGGGCGGACGGCGAGCCGGACCGGACGCCGCCCGCGCCACTCGGGCCGCTGCCTCCTCTCGTCGACCCGACCGCGCTGCCGCCGTCGCAGCAGGCGCTCCTCGCCTCGCTCGGCACCACGGTGGGCGGCGAGCCGTTCGTCCCGGGCCTCTACCGCATGCTCGCGTCGTGGCCCGGCTACCTCGCCCACGCGGCCACCGTGCTCCGGCCCCTGCAGGACGACGGCGCGACCCGCGCGGCGTGCCAGCGGCTCCTCGCCGCGGTGGACGCGGAGGTGCCGGCGATCTTCACGGGGCTGCCGCCGCTGCCCGCCGATCCCCCGATGCCGCCCGCCCGCGAAGTCCCCGCGGTGCTGGCCGCGCTCGACACCTATCGGAAGACGAGCCCGGAGATGGTAGTCTTCGGCCGGATGCTCGGCGACGCGCTGCCCCACCCCTGACGAGAAGAGAGAACGAGCCGATGAACATTCGACCGAACAAGGTGAAGCAGCGCCTGGCCGCCGGCCAGGTGGCGACCATCCTGGCCGGCACCAACGACCCCGACCTGATCGACCAGCTCGGGCCGCTGGGCGCCGACGGCATCT
>DATFAJ010000490.1:0-8572 GCA_035254745.1 Candidatus Methylomirabilota bacterium
CTCGGGCTCGACGTGGACGCGCCCGAGGACCTGCCGGTCCTGCTCGAGCGCGGCCCTCACACGCGCAGCGCGCGGCTGCTGCGCGGATTCCGTTCCGGCACGCAGCCGGCGGGCGCCCGCTAGCCGTGGCCGCCCGGTACGAGGTGATCGGGATCGGGGGACTCCCCGAGATCCGGCGAGGCGACGAGCTCGCGCCCCTCATCGTCGAGGCCGCGCGCCGCGAGGCCACCGCGATCCAGGACCGCGATCTCCTGGTGGTGAGCCAGAAGATCGTCTCCAAGGCGGAGGGGCGGATCGTGCGCCTGTCCCAGGTCCCGGTCTCGCCGGAAGCCCAGGCGATCGCCGACGAGATCGGCCGCGATCCGCGCCTCGTCGCGGTCATCCTCGGCGAGAGCCGCCGGATCGTCCGCAAGGACAAGGGCGTGCTGATCGTGGAGACGCACCACGGCTTCGTCTGCGCGAACGCGGGGGTGGACCAGTCCAACGTGGACGCCGACACCGCGTGTCTCCTCCCGGTCGACTCCGATCGCTCCGCGCGCGCGCTGCGCGAGCGCCTGCAGGCGCTCACCGGTCACGAGCTCGCGGTCATCGTCGCGGACACGTTCGGCCGGCCGTGGCGAGAGGGTCTCGTCAACGTCGCGGTCGGGCTGGCCGGCCTCGAGCCCATCGTCAGCTATCTCGGCCAGGAGGATCCGGCCGGCCACGTGCTGCAGGCCACCATCCTGGCCCTCGCCGACGAGCTGGCCGGCGCGGCCGAGCCGGTCATGGGCAAGCTCGACCGGGTCCCGGTCGCCATCATCCGCGGGCTCGACTGGCCGCGCGGCGACGGCTCGAGCCGGGCGCTGCTGCGCGACCCGGCCCGCGACCTGTTCCGCTAATCCCAAGCAAGGAGAGCGCATGCGCATCGGCATCGTCGGCGGCACCGGCAAGGAAGGCGTGGGGCTCGGGCTCCGGTGGGCGCAGGCCGGGCACGAGGTGATCATCGGGTCGCGGGACGCGGAGCGGGCGCGGGCCAAGGCCGCGGAGCTCGCCGGCCCCGGCCGCCGGGTCGACGGCAAGTCCAACCGCGACGCGGCCGCGACCGCAGAGGTCGTCGTGCTCACCGTGCCGGCCACCGGGCTCTCGGCCACGCTGCCCGAGCTGCGGGAGGCCTGCCGCGGCAAGGTCGTGGTGAGCACGGTGGTGCCGCTCACCTTCGGCGGCGGTCGCCTCTTCACCCCGCCCCCCCAGGGCTCGGCCGCCGAGGAGGCGCAGGAGATCCTCGGGGCCGAGGCCCGGGTGGTCGCCGCCTTCCACCACATCGCGGCCCACGAGCTCTCCGCCGGCGACCACGCCATCGAGTGCGACCTGCTCCTCTGCGGCGGCGACACGGAGGCCAAGAAGCTCGTCGCCGATCTGGGCGCGTCGATGGGCCTGCGCCCGGTCGACGTGGGAGCGCTCACCAACGCGGGTCCGATCGAGGGCATCACCGCGGTGCTCGCCACGATCAACCGGCGCTACAAGCTGAAGAACTCGGGCATCAAGATCACCGGGCTGCCCTGAGGCCGGGGTCATGGCCGACACCGACACCGCCGTCACCGTCTCCGTCGATTCGCTCACCGCCTTCATCGTCTCGATGCTCGAGGCGCTGAAGATGTCCGCCCGCAACGCGGCCCTCACCGCCGACCTCATGGTCCGCACCGACCTGCGTGGGGTCGACTCGCACGGCATCGGCATGCTGCCCCGCTACGTGGAGTGGACCCGCGCCGGCTTCGTGCACCCGTGGGCCGAGCCCCAGGTGGCGCGCGACGATCTCGCCACCGCGCTGGTGGACGGGCAGAAGGGCCTCGGCCACCCGGCCTCGGTCATGGCCATGGAGCTCGCCATCACCAAGGCGGCCACCTACGGGGTGGGCGTCGTGGCGGTCCGCAACTCGAATCACTTCGGGGCCTGCGCCAACTACTCGATGATGGCGCTCGAGCGCGGGATGATCGGCCTCGCGGTGACCAACTCTCCGTTCGTGGCCATGGTACCGACCTTCGCCCGGAAGCCCATGATGGGCACCAACCCGCTGAGCCTGGCCGCCCCCGCCGCGCGCCACACCCCCTTCGTGCTCGACATGGCCACGACCACGGTCGCGGTGGGCAAGCTCACGATCGCCTCCCGCTGGGGCAAGCCGATCCCGGAAGGCTGGGGCCTCGACGCCCAGGGACGGCCAACCAGCAGCGCGAAGGAGGTGCTGGCCTCGCGCCTCCTCTCTCCGCTCGGCGGCAGCCGGGAGCTGGGCAGCCACAAGGGCTACGGCCTGGGCGTGATGGTGGACATCCTCTCCGGCGTGCTCTCGGGCGGCGTCTACGGTGACCGGCTCGATCGCAGCGGCGCGCGAGAGCGCAAGGAATCCAACACCGGCCACTGCTTCGCCGCGATCGACGTGAAGCGGTTCCGCCCGCTCGAGGACTTCACCGCCTCGATGGACGACATGCTGCAGGCGCTGAACGACACCCCGCGCGCCGACGGCCAGGAGCGCGTCTACACCGCCGGGGAGCCCGAAGCCGAGACCGAGCGCCAGCGGCGCGTCCAGGGCATCCCGGTGGCCCCGGCGCTCGTCCGGCAGTGCAACGAGCTCGCCGCGGAGCTCGGGGTGAAGCGGCTGGCCTAGACCCGGTCGCCCAGGAGGGCCCGCAGCACCCGCTCGGTGTCGCTCAGGTCCTCGAAGAAGTGATCGGGCCGGTCGGCAAGCAGCGCCTCGCGCGGGTACTGACCGGTGGCGACCGCCACCGCGACCGCCCCGCAGGCCCGCGCGCAGTCCACGTCGTGGGGCGTATCGCCGATCACCACCACGTCGGCCGGGGGGAACTCCCGGCCGAGCAGGGCGTGCGCCCGCCGGGCCGCCAGCGACGGTAGCCGGCGGCGGTCCATGTGGTCCGAGCCGTAGGCCCCGACTCGGAACCGAGGCCACAGGCCCGTCGGGTGGAGCTTGATGCGTGCGCCTTCCTCGATGTTGCCGGTCACCAGACCGAGCACCACGTCGGAGGAACCGGCGAGACGCTCCACCACCGCCGCGACGCCGGGCAGCGTGACCACCCCCTGCCCGTCGCCGATCTCGGCCACGAGCCCACCGAGGTAGGCTTCGAAGAAGTCGTCGAGGCGCTCGGTCACCCGCGCCGGCTCCCAGCCCTCCGCGCCCATCACGTCGTGCACGATGCGCGTATCGGTCCGCCCGCGCAGGTCGTACTGGTCGATGCCCCCCGCCGTGCCGAACACGCGCTCGAAGGCGACCCGCATCGCCCGGCGCCCGGCTCCGCGCGACGTGATGAGCGTACCGTCGATGTCGAACAGGACGAGCTTCACGGGCGCGCGCCCGGGCTCAGGTGTGCAGCGGAGCGGCGAGCGCGCGCAACCGGGCCACGATGGGCGGCAGGCGCTCCAGCACCGCGTCCACGTCGGCCGCGGTGTTCCAGCGTCCGAGCGTGAAGCACAGCGAGCCCTCCGCCTCCTCGGGCGGGCACCCGATGGCGCGGAGCACGTGCGAGGTCGTCTGCGTGAGTGAGGCGCACGCCGAGCCCGAGGAGGCCGCGATGCCGGCCAGGTCCAGGTCGAGCAGGACGCTGTCGGCCTTCACGCCCCGCAGCACCAGGCTCAGGTGGTGGGGCAGACGTGCGCTCCGGGACCCGGTGAGCCGGCAGTCCGGAATCGCCTCGAGGAGGCCACTCGCCAGCCGGTCGCGCAGGGCCGCGAGCCGCCCGGCCTCCTGGTGGGCGCCTTCGACCCGCATCAGCTCGGCGGCCACCCCGAAGCCCACCATGCCGGGCAGGTTCTCGGTGCCGGAGCGGAAGCCGCCCTCCTGCCCTCCGCCCAGCATCTGCGGGTGGATGCGGAGGCCGGGCCGCACCCAGAGCGCGCCGCTGCCGGGTGGCCCGTAGAGATCGTTGCCGGAGATCGTCAGCAGATCGATCCCCATGGCCTCGACGTTGAGCGGCACGCGCCCGAGCGCGCCTACCCCGTCCACGTGGAGCGGCACTCCGGCCTCCCGCGCCACCCGACCCAGCTCCTTGAGGGGCTGGAGCGTGCCGATCTCGGGGTTCGCGGCTGCGATCGAGACGAGCGTGGTGTCCGGGGTCAGCACCGCGCGCAGCATGCCCGGGTCGACGCGCCCGTCCCCGTCCACCGGAAGGAAGCACAGGACGGCGCCCGACTTCTCGAGGTCGCGGCAGGCATTGATCACCGAGATGTGCTCGACGGCCGACAGCACCACCCGGACCGTGGCCGGCCGCGCGCGGAGCCCGACACCCTTGATGGCCAGGTTGTTCGCCTCGGTGGCCCCGGAGGTGAACACGACGCCGCCCGCGGCCCCTCCGCAGAGCCGCGCCACCTTCACCCGGGCGGCGTCGAGCGACTCGCGGGCCTCCGCGCCGAGGGTGTGCCGCGCGGAGGGGTTGCCGATGCCCGCCTCGAGGAAGGGACGGGTGACCGCAAGGACCCGCGGATCGACGGGGGCGAAGCCCGCGTAGTCGAGATAGACGCGCTCGGGCTCGACCCCGTTGGACGCCACCGTCTCTACCGGGTCTTCCGGACCACGAAGCGGTAGACGTGCCCGCTCCGGCCGACCTCGAGGAGGTCGTGACCGGCGCTCCGCGACCAGCTCCGCATGTCGGCCTCCGCCGCGGGATCGTCGGACAGCATCTCGAGGATCTCCCCGACCACCATCTGCGTCATGGCCTCGCGGGTCTTGACGATCGGCATCGGGCAGAACAGGCCGGTGCAGTCAATCTGCCTGTCAGGATTGACGAGTTTCGACTCCAGGACCATCGGAGGCTACCGTACCTCACCCGTCGTCGCCCCGTCAAGGAAGCCCCCGCGAGCCCCGTGGGCGCGAGCAGGCGTGAAATTCCCACCCCGCCGGCGGCCGGAGGCCGATATTCTGGAGGCGGCCCAGACATGCCCAAGCGCCAGCCGGCCCCGGACACGCCCGCCGCACGCCGCATCAAGCGCAAGATCCTGGTGGCGATCACCCTCACCGCGTTCCTGCCGATGATGGTCGTCGCGTACCTCGTCTACTCCTATGCGCTCCCGCTCCTGGACGCGCAGACCCAGGAGCGCGATCTGCCCTGGATGCTCGTCATGCTGTGCGGCACCGGATTGCTGATGGCCTCGGGAAGCTTCATGCTGTGGGATCTCGCCACCTCGGTGGTGCGGCACGCCGACGCGACGGCGCGGAGCCGGCCGGTGCAAAAGCCGGGGACGCCGACCCCGGTCGCGAGCCCGGAGACGGCGGCGGTACAGCAGTACGTGCAGCAGAGCGACGAGGTGGACTCGCTCATGCAGTCCTTCTCGCGCATGCTGGCCACGATCGAGCAGCAGGCCGCCGACGTCAACGAGTACGCCCGCCGGCTCGACACCGCGTACAAGGACCTGGAGTCCACGAGCGCGCAGCTCAAGGAGTTCTCGTTCAAGGACGAGGTCACCGGGCTCTACAATCGCCGCTTCTTCTCCATCCGGCTCGAGGAAGAAGTCTCGCGCTACCGGCGCTTCAACCATCCGGTCTCGGTGGTCCTGCTCGATCTCGACGGCTTCAAGGCGGTCAATGACGACCTCGGCCACGCCGCGGGGGACGAGACCCTCCGGGCGATGGCCGACATCCTTCTCAAGCAGTCCCGGGGCATCAACGTCATCTGCCGCTACGGCGGCGACGAGTTCGCGGTGCTCCTCGTCGAGACCTCCAAGAGCGGGGCCCGCCTCTACGCGGACCGCATCCGCTACGTGCTCTCGACGTGGACCTTCGCCCACGGCCGCCGCGTCACCGCGAGCTTCGGCATCGCCTCCCTGCCCGAGGACGTGGCGCCCGCCGCCGACGAGCTGATCCGCGCCGCCGACGAGGCGCTCTACGCGGCGAAGCGGGCCGGCAAGAACCGCGTGTCCGTCCACGAGGACATCGGCACCGCCCCCGGAGTTCGTCCCGGAGCGTGACGGTGACGAGCGCGAGCACGGCGTCGCCGGGGAGCCGGCGCGTTCTCATCGTGGACGACGAATCCGACATCCGCGTCACGCTCCGCGCCGCGTTCGGCTCCGCCGGCTACGAGTGCCGCATCGCCGGCAGTGGCGAGGAGGCGGTGGCGCTGTACGACACCGAGCGGGCGCCCCTCACGATCACCGACCTGAAGATGCCGGCGATGGACGGGCTCGCGCTCCTCCGTCACCTGCGCGCCCGGGACGCGGACGCGGCGGTCATCATGATGACCGGCGCCGCCGACGTTGCGGTCGCGGTGGAAAGCCTGAAGCAGGGGGCGAGCGACTTCATCCTGAAGCCGGTCGACCTCGACCAGATCCTCCTCTCCGCCGAGCGGGCCCTGGAGCGGCGCGACCTCCTGATCGAGCACCGCGAGCACCAGAACCTCCTCGAGTGCCGGGTAGCCGAGGCCACCCGCGACCTGGGCGCGGCCCTCGCGGAGCTGCAGCAGACTTACCAGGCGACCCTCGAGGCCCTGGGCTCGGCCCTGGCCACCCGGGAGATCGGCACCGAGCTGCACTCCCGCCGCGTGCACGCCTACTCGCTCGCGCTCGCGCGGGCGCATCGGCTCCCCGAGCCCGAGCTGGAGGCCCTCGGCCGGGGCGTTCTCCTGCACGACATCGGCAAGATCGGCATCTCCGATGCCATCCTGCTCAAGCCGGGCCCGCTCACCCCCGAGGAGTGGGCGATGATGCGAAGGCACCCGGAGGTGGGCCGCCAGCTCCTCGAGCGCATCCCCTTCCTAAGGGACGCGATCCCGGTGGTCTACCACCATCACGAGCGCTGGGACGGCACCGGCTATCCGCTCGGCCTGGCCGGCCCCGCGATCCCGCTGGGGGCCCGGATCTTCGCGGTCGCGGACGCCTTCGACGCGCTCACCTTCGACCGTCCCTACTCGACGGCCATGCCCATGGTCGCGGCGCGGGAGCGGATCCGCGCGGCGGCCGGCACTCACTTCGACCCCGACGTGGTGGCGACCTTCCTCGCCATGCCCCTGGACGTCTTCGAGACGGCCCGGGCCCGCTCGCTCGACCGCCCCACCGCCTGAGCGCGCCACACCCGCGACGCGCGCGGCGATCGGCGCGCGCGCCTCAGGCAGGGCCGGTCAGGTGATACTTCTCGATCGCGTAGGCCTTCTGCTTGAACTTCTGCACCTTCCCGGAGCCGGTGAGCGGGAAGCGATCCACGACCTCCACGTGCTTGGGCACCTTGAAGTTGGCGATCTTCCCGCGGGCGAACGCGACGATCTCCTCCGCGGTCAGGGTCTGTCCCTCCCGCGGGATGACGAAGGCCATCACCGCCTCGCCCATGATCGGATCCGGGACGCCCACGATCGAGACGTCGAGCACCTTCGGGTGGTGCAGGAAGAAGTCCTCGATCTCCGCGGGATACGTGTTGAAGCCACCCACGATGATCATGTCGGTCAGCCGCCCGGTGATCCGTACGTAGCCGTCGGCGTCCTTCACCGCCATGTCGCCGGTGTGGAGCCACCCGTCGCGGATCTTCTGGGCCGTCGCTTCCGGCTTGTCGTAGTAGCCGAGCATCAGGGTCGGGCCCTTGATGCAGAGCTCGCCCTCGACGCCCGGACCGACCTCGGCGCCGGTCGCGGGATCCACGACCCGGTCCTCGATCTCGGACGTCCGCAGCCCCACCGTCGCCACCCGCTTCTCGATCGGGTCACCGGATCTCGTCCAGTGCGTGCCGCCGGTGGCCTCGGTGAGTCCGTACACCACCAGCGCGTCTATGCCGAGACCGCGCTCGGGATCGATGATCCGCCGCATGATCTCGACCGGCACCGGGGCCGCTCCAATGGAGCCGGTCCGCAGCGAGCGCAGGTCGTGCCGACCGAACGCCGGGTGGCCCAGTATCGTGATGAACATGGTCGGAACGCCCGAGAAGATCGTCACCCGCTCCGCCTCGATCAGGCGCATCGCCTCGAGCGGGTCGAAGACGTCCATCACCACCTGGGTCGAGCCCACCAGACAGTTGGCCGCGATCCCACCCATCGACCCGAAGATGTGGAAGTAGGGCACCGGGACCAGGTAACGGTCCTCCGCGGTCCAGCGGTGCAGAGCGGTGTAGACGCGGCACTTGAAGTACATGTTGCGGTGCGAGAGCAGGCAGCCCTTGGGCTCGCCGGTCGTGCCGGAGGTGTAGAGCATCTCCACCGGATCGTCGGGGCCCACCGTGATCCCATCGAGCCCGCGGCCGCCGGACCGGCCGGCTCGCTCGACCTCCGCGAAGCCGACCGCGCTCTCCGGGCGCCGCTCGCCGAGCACGATCACGTGGCGGAGACCGGGGAGCCCGGGCCCGGTCGCGCGCGCCTCCCGGAGGATCTCGAGGTAGTCGATCGAGCCGGCCGCGAAGCGGTCCGCCATGATCAGGGCCCGCGCGCCGGACTGGCGCAGCACGTACTCCACCTCGAGCGCCTTGTAGCGGCTGTTGCAGGTCACGGTCACCGCGCCGATCTTGGCGATCCCCAGGTTGGCGACGCCCCACTCGACGCAGTTCGGCATCCACAGCACCACGTGGTCGCCAGGGCACAGGCCCAGGCCGAGCAGGCCGCGGGCAAAATCGTCGGCGCGC
>DATFAJ010000491.1:0-9293 GCA_035254745.1 Candidatus Methylomirabilota bacterium
CGCCTCCGCCACCGAGCCCGGCACCCGCGCGGCCTCGAGCATCGGCCGCACGTCCACCACGCCCTCCCACGGCGGCGCGCCGGTCTGGCCCAGCGCGGCGCGGGCCTCGGCGGTCTCCCGGAGGGCCCGCCGGATCGCATCCGGCTCGGCCAGCGGCATGGTGGCCTCCGCCCGCTCCCGGCCCATCGGGGTGCGGCCCTCCCGAGCGAGCAGGGCGAGCACCTCCGGCCATTCGAGCCCGCCGCTGCCGGTGGAGAGTCGCACCGTGGCGTGGGTGGCGCTCATCCGGCCGCCGCGGTCAGCGGCCCTCCACGAGCTTCATCGCCTGGTCGGCCGCCTCGTCGCACGCCCGGGCGACCGCGTCGTGCTCCTCCGGCAGGAACGGCGAGAGCACGTGGTCGGCCACCTGGTCGCGGTCCTCCCCCGGCCGGCCGGGCCGGCCGACGCCGATCTTGACGCGCCGGAGGGCGTCGGTGCCGAAGGCCGCGATGAGCGAGCGCACCCCGTTGTGCCCGCCCGCGCTGCCGCTCTGCCGCACGCGGACCTTGCCGAGGGGGAGATCGATGTCGTCGAAGACGATGACGAGGTCGGCGGGACCCAGGCCGAGCTTCCGGGCGAGGCGTGCCATCGGCGGCCCGGTGACGTTCATGAAGCTCCCCGGCTTGATCAGGTACAGCGTCTCGCCCTGCCAGCGCCCGTGCGCGACGGCGTGGGTGCCCTCGCGCTCGAAGCGCGCATGAATGCGGCGGGCCAGCGCGTCCACCACGCGCTGGCCCACGTTGTGTCGGGTGTTGCGGTACTCCGGTCCCGGATTGCCCAGTCCGACGACGGCCTGGGCCACTTACTTCTTCTTCTCGCCTCCGGCCTTCTCTGCCGCCTCGCCCGCCTCTTCCTTGGGCTTGCGCTCGGTGAGCACCTCCGGCTCGGCCGCCGCCGCCTCGGTGGGCGCCGCGGTGACCGCCGCGACTTCTTCCGCCGCCGGCGGGGCCACCGTCACCACCGCCTGGTTGGGGTCGTTCAGGACGCGCACGCCCTCGGGGACCTTCAGGTCCTTCACGGTGAGCACGTCGTGGATGTTCAGGTTGGTGACGTCGGCCTCGAGGTACTCGGGGATGTTGCCCGGCAGGCAGGAGACCCGCACCTCGCGGAGGACCATCTCGAGGATGCCCTGCGAGTCCTTGACCCCGACCGACTCGCCCACGTGGTGGATCGCCACCGAGACCTGGATGGCCCGGTCCATCGCGACCTCCTGCAGGTCGACGTGGATGAGGCTCTCCGAGACCGGGTCGAACTGCATGTCCCGGATGATCGCCATCTTGGCGTCGGTGCTGCCCTCGAAGGAGACCCGGAAGAGCTGGGTGCTGCCCTCGTGGCCGTGGATGATCCGGAGGATGTCCTTGGGGGTCACCGCGATGTTCACCGGCGCCGCCCCGCCGTAGAGGGTGGCCGGGACCTGCCCGCCGCGCCGCAGGCGCTTGGCCGGGCCCTTGCCGATGCCGTCACGCTTCCTGATCGTCAGCTCACGCATTTCCATGACTCGTTGCTCCTTGTTGAGTGGTCTTACACGAAGAGGGTCGACACCGATTCCTCGTCGTGGATGCGACGGATCGCCTCCGCCAGCAGCGGGGCGACCGAGAGGACGCGGATCTTGGACAGCTGGCGCTCGGGAGTGAGCGAGACGGTGTTGGTGATGATGACCTCCTCCAGCGCCGAGTCCCGGATGCGGCCGATCGCTGGGCCCGAGAGCACCCCGTGCACCGCGCAGGCGAGGATGCGCCGCGCGCCCTCGCGCTTGAGCGCGTCCACCGCCTGGATGAGGGTGCCCGCGGTGTCGATCATGTCGTCGACGATCACCGCGTCGCGGCCCTTCACATCGCCGATGAGGTGCATGAACACCGCGACGTTGTTGCCGTCGCGGCGCTTGTCGATGATGGCGAGGCCCGCCTTGAGCCGCTTGGCGAGCGCGCGGGCGCGCTCCACGCCGCCCGCGTCGGGCGAGACCAGCACCGGGTCGTGCAGCTCCATCTTGACCAGGTGGTCGACGATGATCGGCGGCAGGGCGAAGAGGTGGTCCACCGGGATGTTGAAGAAGCCCTGGATCTGCCCCGCGTGGAGATCCACCGCGAGCAGCCGCTGGCACCCCGCGGCGGTGAGCAGGTCGGCCACCAGCTTGGCGGTGATCGGCACGCGGGGCTGGACCTTGCGGTCCTGGCGACCGTAGCCGTAGTAGGGCAGGACCGCGGTGATCCGCCGCGCCGACGCCCGCTTGAAGGCGTCGATCATCACGAGCAGCTCCATCAGGTGGTCGTTCACCGGCGGGCAGGTGGGCTGGATCACGAAGACGTCCTCGCCGCGGACGTTCTCGTTGATCTGCACGTAGACCTCGCCGTCGGAGAAGCGCGAGACGTCCGCGTCGCCCAGCGGGAGCTGGAGCGTCTTGGCGATCTCCTCGGCCAGCGGCCGGTTCGCGTTGCCCGAGAACAGCTTCAGCTCGTAGGACATGGTGTCTCCTGTGACGCCATCGCGGCTGCCGGTATCGCGGATGCCACCCTTGCTGCTCTCTCGAATGCGCTCGGCTCGCCTTCGGCTGCACCTCGCCAAGCCACTGCACCTCGCCAAGCTCGAGCTGGCTGGGGCGGGAGGAATCGAACCTCCATTGCGGGGTCCAAAGCCCCGAGTCCTGCCACTGAACGACGCCCCAGTGCCGTCATCGGCTCGCCCGGATCGCCGGTCCCGAGTTCGTCCTGACCGCCCAGCAGGCCCAGCCGGCCCGGCTCACCCGCGACCGGACCTGGCGCGCGTGGTCCAGGGATCGTGCGAGCCCGAACACCGTCGGACCGCTGCCCGACATGATCGCCCCGAGCGCCCCCGCTGCCAAGAGGGCCGCCTTCATGCGCCCGATCACCGGCAGCACCGGCTCCACCACCCGCTCCAGGTTGTTGGTCAGCGCCGCCGCGAGCGCGGCCACGTTGCGGCGCCGCAGCGCCTCGATCACCCGCTCGGTGCCGGTCGGCTCGGCGTGCCAGCCCGCGGGGACGCGCCCGTAGACCTCGCGCGTCGAGAGCGGCGTGCGCGGGTTCACCAGCACGAGCGCGTAGCCGCCGCCGCCCGGAAGCGCCTGCAGGCGCTCACCGCGCCCCCTCGCCACCGCCCGGCCCGTGCCGAGGAAGAACGGCACGTCCATGCCGAGCTCCACCGCCAGCTCCTGTAGCCGGGCCCGCGGCCACCTGAGCCCCCACAGCCGGTTGAGGCCCAGAAGCGTCGCGGCCGCGTCGCTCGAGCCGCCGCCCAGCCCGGCCGCGACCGGGATGCGCTTCTGCAGGCGCAGGCGGGCGCCCTTCTCGATCCCGGCCGTCTTCTGGAGCAGCCGGGCGGCCCGCATCACGAGGTTGCCGTCGTCCGTGGGCAGCTCGGGATCGTCGGCGTGGAGCGAGAGGATGTCGGCCGTTTCCATCGTCAGGCGATCGAAGAGGTCCACCGCTTGCAGCACCGTCGCAATCTCATGGTAGCCGTCGCCCCGCTTCCCCAGCACCTCGAGGGCCAAGTTCACTTTGGCCGAGGTGCGGAGGACGAGCCCCTGGCTACCCCGTGACCGCTTCGACAAGGCAGCACACGCTATCACGCGGCGCGACGGAGTGTCAACGGAAGTCTTGAATTCTAACGTCTTGTGGAACAGTCAGGGTCAGCAGGGTGGGGTCGAACGACGTGTTCATCCTGGGCTCGACGTAGGCGATCGAGACCCGTAGCGACCCGTCCGCGGTCTCGAGCGTGAAGCCCGCCGGCGGGCCGTCCGCCGGGGCCGGGGTGAAGGTCACGCGCGCCGGGTTCTTGCCGGTCCACTCCGCCTGCCGGACCTGTCCGCTGTCGGGATCGAACCAGATGCGCTGCTCGCCGGGGGCCCCGGTGAGCCGGAGGGAGGGACCGACCGCGTCGGCGGCGGCGAGCTCGACCGTCGTCGGGTCCGGCATCGGCCGGACCCGTCCGGCCAGCAGGGCCACGAGGTCCTCGACGCCCAGGGCCAGGCCGAGCCAGCGGCGATTGGCGTCGGGGGAGGCCGGCGCGATGTAGGCCCGGTTGTCGAGCACCTCCCAGAGAGTGACGCTCTTGGGATCGCCGGCCACGATGAGCACCGGGGGGCCGAGGGGCGAGAGGGCCTCGAAGCGCATGGTGGCGGGCTCGCTCACGAGGAGCAGCACCCCGGTGAGGCGCTGGGCCCGGCCCCCGCGGCGGATGGTGATGTTGGCCCGGGAGCGGAGGTCCCGCAGCGCGAGGCGGTGCTGCTCGATGCGGGCGAGGGCCGCACGCGCCTCCTCGGAGACCGGCGGGGGGGCGGGCGGAGGCGCCGCGGTGGCGCAGCCGCCCAGGACCACCGCCAGCAGGAGGGCGCGGAGGCGGCTACTTCTGCTCGGCCTTGGGCGACGCACCCTTGGCCCGGATCTGGTTCTCCCGCGCTTCCTTGATCTTGTTGCGGACCTGGGCCGCGGTGGGGCCGTCCGGATCCGCCTTGAGCGACTTCTCCCAGGCCTCGATCGCCTCGTTGGAGAGGTTGTTCTTGAGGTAGGCGTCGCCCAGGTGCTCGAAGAGGACGGGATCTTCCTTGGCGAGGCTCACCGCACGCTTGAGCTCGCGCAGGGCCTCGGGATAGCGCCCTTGCTGGTAATAGGCCCAGCCCAGGCTGTCGATGAAGTAGCCGTTCTCCGGCTCGAGCGCCAGCGCCTGCTGGATGAGCTGGACGGCCTCGGTGAGGTTCGTGCCGCGCTCGGCGTACATGTAGCCGATGTAGTTGTACGACTCGGCGTGCTTGGAATCGAGCGCGAGCACGCGACGGAACGAGTGGATCGCGTCGTCGAAGCGCTGCTGCTTCTCCTGCACGACCCCGAGCTGGAAGTAGAGGTCCTTGTTCTTGTCGTCGACCGAGAGCCCCTCGCGCAGCACGTTGGCGGCCCGGTCGTACTGATTGGCGCGCTGCAGCGCGGTGCCCAGGTAGAGGAACAGCTCCGGGCGCTTGGGGTCGAGGTTGACCGCCTCCTGGAGCACGGCCACCGCGTCGTCGTACCGCTTGGCGCGTCCGTAGAGGAAGCCGAGCTGCACGCGCGCGTCGATCGAGCGGGGATCCGCCTGGAGGATCTTCTCGAGCTCGCCGCGGGCCTCGTCCTCCTTGCCCGCGTCCATGAGGGCGGTCGCGAGGTAGTAGCGGGTCCGCATGTTCCCGGGCTCGAGCGTCACCGCCTGCCGGAACGCGGAGACCGCGCGGTCGTACTGCTTCTGCTCGTAGTGGATCGCGCCGAGCTTCAGCCACACCCGCGGGTCGCGCGGCAGCGACTCCACGAGGCCCTCGATCTCGCTCTGGGCCTCGCCGTACCGTCCGAGCTTGACGAGCAGGTCCCCGAGCCGCTCCACGAACGCCGCGTTGTCCGGGTTGGCCTTGAGCGCTTCCTTGTAGACCGCGACCGCGTCCTCCAGCTTGTTCTGCGCCTCGTAGACGAAGCCCAGGGCCGACCAGGCGCCGTCGTGATCCGGGTCGAGCTCGACCGCGCGCTTGAGGTTGGTGAGGGCGTCGTCCCATTGCTCGTTCTCGATGCCGATGCGGCCGAGCAGGTAGTAGCCCTGCGACAGGTTCGGCCGCGCGGCCACCAGCCGTCCCAGCACCGAGCGGGCCTTGTCGTAGTTCTTCTGCTCGAAGTGGAGCTGGGCCAGGGCCAGGTAGCCGTCCGGGGTCTTGGGATCGAGGGCGACCGCCTTCTCGAGCGCGGCCTCCGCCTCCGGCACGCGGCGCTGCCGCTTGTAGAGGTCGGCGAGCGTCATGTACGCGCTCGCGTTGCCCGGCTCCAGCGCGATGGCCTTCTGCGCGGCGGTGAACGCCCCCGGGACGTCGTTGATGCGGGTGAGCCACTGCGAGAGCTGGATCCAGAGGGCCGCGGTGTCGGGGTCGGTCTTGATGGCCTCGCGCAGCTGGGCGATGGCCTGGGGCAGGCGGCCGGCCCGGGCCTCCATCTGGGCGATCACGTAGTGGTCGTAGGCCTCGCCCTGGGCCCCGATGGGCCGGCGCACCGCCGTGGCCGTCCCGCTGACCGGCTCGGCCTGGCTGCTCTCGATGGTGGCGCAGCCGGCGAGCGTGCCGCCGAGCGCGGCCCCGCCCAGGACCAGGGCCACGAGCCCCCGGGCGCGGCGCGCGATGAGGTCCTTGGACACGAGCCGGCGCACCGTCCGGGCGAGCTCGGAGTCCTGGACGGGGGCGAGGGCGCGCTCCACGAGCGCGGTCTCGTCGGGATCGAGATGGGGGGAGCCGGACGGGGGCGTCGCGCGCCGCGGGGCCGGTCGCTCCGCGGGGGCCGGGCCGGCGAGGCCCAGGCGCAACGCGGTGACGGACGGGCCGAAGCGGGCACGGACCGCGCTGAGGACTTCCGCGGATCGCATGGAGAGCTCCTGGAGCCAGGGTGAGTTGTCGACCATGATCGTCAGCGTGCCGGCCTTCAGCTCGCCGGGTCGCGACCGGCGCGAGAGCTCGGTCCCCACCGCCGCGCGCCAGCCGTGCCGGATGCGCTCGGCCAGCAGCCGCTCTTCGAGGGCGGGAACGGCCGCGAGCAACACGTCACCCACGCGGACGGGAGACGGGGAACGAGAGGCACTCCGCATCGCTCCCCCATGATACGCGACCGTCTATCTCCTCGCTACTTCCGAGCCCGGCCGCCCGTCGTCACCGTCTCGGCGGGAGGCGAGGCCAAATTGACTCCAATCGGACGGACACTTATAGTGTCGCTACCATGGCGCGGCCCAGACGAGGGGAGGTTCTGTCCCTGACCATCGACGACCTCGCCTTCGGCGGGGAGGGTGTCGGTCGGGCCGATGGGTACGTGGTCTTCGTGCCGGGCGGCCTGCCGGGCGATCGGCTGCAGGTCCGGCTCGTCCAGGTGCGCTCCCGGTTCGGCCGCGGGATCATCGAGGCGGTCCTGGAGTCCTCGCCGCAGCGGGTGCAGGCGCCCTGCCCGTACTTCGGGCGCTGCGGGGGGTGCCGACTGCAGCACGTGGCGTACCCGGCGCAGCTCGCCTTCAAGTCCAAGCAGGTGGCCGACGCGCTCGAGCGCCTGGGCGGCCTCCGGGACGTCCCGCTCCACCCCATCATCGGCGCGGAGGAGACCTTCGGCTACCGGAACAAGATGGAGTTCACGGTGGCGCGCGCGGGGGGCGCGATGGTCGTCGGCCTGCACGAGACCGAGCGCTACGACTCGGTGCTCGACATCGAGCGCTGCCTGCTCCAGTCGGACCGCATGAACGGCCTCCTCGCGGAGGCGCGCGCCTTCTTCGCCGAGCGCGGGCTCACCGTGTACGAGCAGGACACCGGTGAGGGCCTGCTGCGCTTCCTGATGCTGCGGGAGGGCAAGCACACCGGCGAGTTGATGACCAACGTGGTGACCTCGGCGCCCGCGGTGTCGGAGTTGGCGCCGCTGGCCCAGCGTCTGCAGGCGCGCGACGCGGGAACCACGAGCGTGGTCATGAACGTGAACCCCAAGAAGGCGAGCGTGGCGGTCGGGGTGGAGGAGCACCTGCTCGGGGGCCGTGATCACATCCGCGAGGGGGTGGGCGGCCTCACCTTCCGGGTCTCGGCCAACTCCTTCTTCCAGACCAACACCCGGCAGGCGGAGCGGCTCTTCGACCTCGTGGTCGAGTCGACCGGCCTCACCGGCACCGAGACGGTCCTGGATCTGTACTCGGGCACCGGCGCGATCAGCCTGCTGCTGGCCCGGCGCGCGCGCTGGGTCTACGGGGTCGAGCTCGCGCAGGCCGCGGTGGACGACGCGGGGGCGAACGCGACGGCCAACGGCATCACCAACTGCACCTTCGTGAGCGGCGAGGTGCGCTTCGTGCTGCCCGCCCTGATCGCCAAGGGGGTGACCGCGGAGGTGGTGGTCGCGGATCCGCCGCGCGCCGGGTTCCACCCCAAGGCGCTCCACGCGCTGATCACGCTCGGCGCCCGGCGCATCGTCTACGTGTCGTGCAACCCGACCACGCTGGCCCGCGACCTGGGCGAGCTCGTGCGCGGCGGCTATCGCCTGGAGTGGGTCCAGCCGGTGGACATGTTCCCGCACACCCCGCACATCGAGGCGGTGGCCCGGCTGGAGCGCGTGAGCTCGTGAGGTCGTACCTGCTGCGGCGCCTCTGGCAGTCGCTGCTCGTCCTCTTCGGCGTCTCGGTGGTGGTCTTCCTCATCCTGCACCTGACCGGCGATCCCGCCGCGCTCCTGCTCCCGCCCGACGCCACCGCGGAGGACATCGCGAAGTTCCGGACCGCGATGGGCTTCGACGACCCGGTGGCCGTCCAGTACGTGCGCTTCCTGAAGGGCGCGGTGCGGGGCGACTTCGGGGAGTCGCTCCGCCACGGCGAGCCCGCGATGGGCCTGGTGCTCGAGCGGCTGCCCGCCACCTTCGAGCTCGCCGGAGCGGGCCTGCTGATCGCGCTCACCCTCGCCATCCCGGCCGGCATCGTCTCCGCGGTCCGGCGCAACACCTCGGTGGACTACGTCTCGACCGTGGTGGCCCTGCTCGGCCAGGCGATGCCGACCTTCTGGCTCGGCATCATGCTGATCCTGGTCTTCTCGGTGCGGCTCAACTGGCTGCCCTCCTCCGGGCGCGGTAGCCTCGAGCACCTGATCCTGCCCGCGATCACCCTGGGCCTCTTCACGACCGCGCGCATCACCCGGCTCACGCGCTCCGGCATGCTCGAGGTGCTCGGCCAGGACTACATCCGCACCGCCCGCGCCAAGGGAGTAGGGGAGCCGCCGGTGGTGTGGAAGCACGCGCTCAAGAACGCGTCGATCCCGATCGTCACCATCGTGGGCATCGAGCTCGGCACGCTGCTCGGGGGCTCGGTGATCACCGAGACCATCTTCGCGTGGCCCGGGGTGGGCCGCCTCTCCGTCCAGGCGATCTTCAACCGGGACTACCCGGTGGTGCAGTCGGCGGTCTTCCTGCTCGCGAGCACGTTCGTGATCGTCAACCTCCTGGTCGACGTGGTCTACACCTACCTCGACCCGCGCATCCGGTACCGCTGATGGCCGCGGTGCCGCCGACCTCCTCCGTGGCCGCCCCCATCGTCCCGCTCGCGGCCCCCCGCCCGTGGACCGACCGGGAGTGGGTGGGCCTGCTCCGCCGCCTCGTCCGGCGGCGCACCGCGCTCTTCGGCATGCTCGTGGTGCTGGGCGTGCTGCTGGCCGCGCTGTTCGCCCCGCTGGTGTCGCCCTTCGATCCGCTCGAGCAGGACATCGGCCAGCGCCTGCGGGAGCCGGGCTGGCAGGA
>DATFAJ010000492.1:0-6123 GCA_035254745.1 Candidatus Methylomirabilota bacterium
TCCACGCCGCGGCCGATGACCCACGACCTCATCAAGAACATCCTGGAGGCGGTCGACGCGCGGGTGCAGAAGGTCGTGGTCAACGACCTGCGTGACAACACGTTCTACGCGGTGCTCTACCTCCGGCTCGGCAACGCCGACATCACGGTCGACTCGCGCCCCTCCGACGCCATCGCGCTGGCCCTGCGGGTCGGGGCGCCGATCTTCGTGGAGGAGGACGTCGTGCACAAGGCCCGCACCGTCGAGGTCGCCAAGGAGACCGAGATCGGCACCGGCAAGGGCGACGACCAGGCCAAGATCAAGGAGTGGCTCGAGTCGCTCAAGCCGGGCGACTTCGATCGGATCGAGCCCGGCCGAGACCCGAAGAGCGCGGACGAATAGTGAATGCGCGTCGGGCTGTTCACCAACAACTACCTGCCGTTCCGCGGCGGGGTCACGACCGCGGTCGAGACCCTGCGGCTGGGGCTTGAGGCGCTCGGCCACCGCGCCTGGGTCTTCGCGCCGGCCGCCCAGCAGCCGCACCCCGATCCGCCGTTCGTCTTCCGCTATCCGTCGATCCCCGCGCCGACCTATCCCGGCTTCTCGCTGCCGCTGCCCGTCTCCCGGCGCCTGGGCCGGGTCGCCCGCGCGCTCGATCTCGACGTCGTCCACGTCCACCATCCCTTCCTGCTCGGGGTGACCGGCCGGAGGCTGGCCCGGGGGCAGCGGCGCCCGCTCGTCTTCACCTACCACACGCGCTACGAGAAGTACGCCCACTACGTCCCGCTGCCTCCGCGCCTGGTGCGGAGCCTCGCGGTGCGTCTGTCCTGCCGCTTCGCCGACTCGGCGGACCTGATCGTGGCGCCGTCCGATCACGTGGCGGACACGCTGCGGCGCCGTGGGGTCCGCGCACCGGTCGCGGTGATCCCGACCGGGGTCGACCTCGCGCTGTTCAGCCCGGGCAGCCGCGAGCGGGCGCGCCGCCGGCTCGGGCTACCCGGGGACGGCCTGATCTGCCTCTACACCGGGCGCCTCGATCGCGAGAAGAGCCTCGAGCGCGTGCTCGACGCCTTCGAGTCGGTGGCCGCCGCGGTGTCGAGCGCGACGCTGCACCTGGTCGGGAAGGGGAGCCACGGGGCGGCGCTCGAGGCGCGGGCCGCCGCGGGTGGTGCCGGCCGCCGCGTCGTCTTCCACGGCGGGCTCAGCCGGGAGGCGCTGCCCGACTACTACCGCGCCGCCGACCTCTTCCTCTTCGCCTCCGAGACCGAGACCCAGGGCCTGGTGCTGGCCGAGGCGCACGCCTGCGCGCTCCCCGCGGTGGCGGTCCGCGCCTCCGGGGTCGACGAGGTGGTGACCGACGGCGAGACCGGGTTGCTCACCAAGAGCGACACCGGCGAGATGGCGGACGCGGCGATCGGCCTCCTGCTCGACGCGGAGCGCCGGGTGGCGATGGGCGAGGCCGCGCGCCGGCTGGCGGAGGCGCGCTTCTCCACCGAGCGGCAGATCCACGCCATGGTCGGCCACTACGAGGCCCTGTGCCGCGGGCCGCGCTGATGCCGGCCGCGGCCCTCGGACGCACCCTGCGGGTGGGCTTGCAGGCCGACTGGGACCCGCACACCGCCGGCCCCGGTCACCAGGGGCTCCTGGCCTGGGACCAGCGGGTGCGGACGCTGCTCCGCGTGCTCGTGTCCTACCCGGAGGTCCGCTACATCCTGCCGGACCGGATCAGCCTGGACGCCGCCGCCGACCCGCGCACGCTCGAGACGATGGCCCGCTTCCTCGAGCGGCAGAGCTGGCTGGTGCGCCGGGTGGCGGTGACCTAGCGCCATGATCTGGAACCGCGAGATGGAGACCGCGCCGCGCGCCGCCCTGCGCGCGCTCCAGGCCGAGCGCCTGCGCGCCACCGTGGCGCGCGCGCGGGCGCGGGTGCCCTTCTACCGCACCGCCCTCGCCGCGGCCGGCGTGCGCGAGGGCGACGTCGACCTGGCCCGGCTCGGCGAGCTGCCGTTCACGCGGAAGGAGGACCTGCGCGACCACTATCCGTTCGGCCTCTTCGCGGTCCCGCGCGAGGACGTGGTGCGCATCCACGCCTCCTCCGGCACGCGCGGCAAGCCCACCGTGGTCGGCTATACCCGGAGCGACCTCGAGGTGTGGCGGGAGGTGATGGCGCGCGCCCTGGCCGCGGCCGGGGCCGAGCCCGGCCAGCTGGTGCAGGTCGCCTACGGGTACGGCCTCTTCACCGGCGGGCTCGGCTTCCACGACGGCGCGGAGCACATGGGGCTCACGGTGGTGCCGGTCTCCTCCGGCAACACCCTGCGCCAGATCCTGCTGCTGCAGGACTTCCGCCCGCAGGGGCTCGCCTGCACGCCCTCCTTCGCGCTCCACATCGGCGAGAGCATGCTCGATCAGGGCCTGGATCCGCGGAAGGTCGGCCTCGCCTACGGGCTCTTCGGGGCCGAGCCGTGGACCGAGGCGATGCGGGCGCAGCTCGAGACGCTGTGGGGCTGCGCGGCGGTGGACTTCTACGGGCTCAGCGAGATGATCGGGCCCGGGGTGGCCACCGAGTGCGTCGAGGCGCGCGACGGCCTGCACCTGAACGAGGACCACTTCCTGCCCGAGATCGTCGACCCGCGGACGGGGGCGCCGCTGCCGGACGGGCGCGAGGGCGAGCTGGTGCTGACCTCGCTCACCAAGGAGGCGCTGCCGATGATCCGCTACCGCACCGGCGACGTCACGCGGCTCGACCCCGCGCCGTGCCGCTGCGGGCGCACCACGGTGCGGATGGCCCGCATCAAGGGTCGCACCGACGACATGCTGGTCATCAAGGGGGTCAACGTCTACCCGTCCCAGCTCGAGGCCGCGCTCCTCGCGGTTCCGGAGCTGGCCCCGCACTACCAGCTCCTGGTGGACCGGCGGAGCGCGTTCCCGACGCTGGCGGTGCACGTGGAGCCCGCGGAGCACGTGGTGCGGGAGTGGGGCGGCTTCGAGCCGACCCGGCCCGAGGTCCGCGCGCTCGGCGCGCGGGTGGCGGAGCAGCTCCGTGGCCACCTCGGGCTCAATCCGGAGATCGCGGTAGTGGCGCCGAAGACCATCCCGCGCAGCGAAGGCAAGGCGGTGCGGGTCGTGGAAAGGAGATAGTCATGGCCGAGCGCGATGAAGCCCGACTGCTGGCCCGCATCGAGGCGGGGGAGCGCATCGAGTCCCCCGAGGAGATGACGGAGGAGTACCGCCAGAACCTGATCCACCTCATGACCATGCAGGCCGACTCGGAGCTGGCCGGCGGCTACGGCTACGTGCCGTGGATCACGAAGGCGCCCGGGGTGGAGGAGAAGCACGTGGTGGCCCAGATCGTGAAGGACGAGCTGCGCCACGCCACCGTCATGTACGGGCTCCTGGCCGACCTGGGGGTCGACGTGGACGCCCACGTGCGCGCCCACGACGAGGTGCTGACGATGCGTATCGCGGCCGACGCGGACATCGGCACGTCCCGCATCACCGCCGACAAGCGGGTGAACATCTTCTACTACCCGATCGACACGTGGGCCGACTTCATCTTCTTCAACTTCTGCATGGACCGGGGCGCCGGGCATCAGCTGGAGGACGTGCGGACCTGCTCCTACGGACCCTGGGTGCGCGCGATCGAGGGCATCTTCAAGGAGGAGAAGTTCCACATCCGCCACGGCGAGTTCTGGGTCAAGCGGCTGGCCGAGGATCCCAAGACCCACGACGAGGCGCAGGAGACGCTCAACCGCTGGTACATCCGGACCATGAACATCTTCGGCCGGCCCGGCTCGGCCAAGAACGTGCTCTATCGCAAGTACCGCCTCAAGCTCCGCGACAACGACGAGGTGCGCCAGACCTTCGCGCGCGAGGTGGCCGAGAAGGCCGGCGCGGTCGGGCTCACCCTGCCGGAGTGGACGCCGGTCTGGGACCGCCTGCCCGAAGAAGCGCAGATCCCGGGATAGCGCGCGTGCGTCTCGCCGGCATTCTCGGGCTCGGGGTCCTGGCCGCGGCCGCTCTCGCGGCGGCCGGTGGGCCGCGCCCGGCGGTCGCCCAGGGCACGCGCCAGGTCCGGGTCCTGCTGGAGTTCCAGCAGCAGGCGCAGGGCAGCCGTCAGGGCGCGCAGGGGCAGGGGAACGTGATCGTCGAGCAGCGCCGGAGCGGCGACCCGCGGGTGCGCGGGCGCGGCGGGCTCGCGGTGGAGGACACCACCACCCGCGTCACCCGCTCGTCGGGTCTCTTCACGGTGGTGCTGGACGGCGGGGCGGGCTCGATCATGGTGGCCGACGACGTGCCGACCCCGCAGCTCGCGTACTACTACGACTACGCGACCGGCAAGGGCTACGTGGCCCAGGGCGTCGCGTGGCAGCGGGTAGGGACCGCGCTGTCGGTGCGGCCGGTGATCCTGCCCGGCAACCAGATCCGGGTCACCCTCACGCCGGTGATCACCTACTTCACCGCCGCCGGCGGCGGCACCATCGAGGTCGTCGAAGCCGCGACCCAGCTGATCGTGCCCAACGGCGGGCGCATGCAGTTCGGCGGGAGCACCGGGAGCCTCCACGCGGTCACCCGGCAGGTGCTGGGCTACCGCGCCGAGCAGTCGTCGCAGGACACCGCCCTGACGGTCACGGCCACGATCCAGTAGAGACGCGGTGACCGCCCACGCGCGACGGGAGGACGTGCCGGAGGGCCTGGCCTCGGCGCTGCGCCGGGAGCCGTGGGCGCAGGAGCTGGGCGTCGAGTACCTCGAGCTCGCGCCCGGTCTCTGCCGGGTCGCGCTCACGCTCCGCCCCGAGATGCTCAACCACCAGGGCACGCCCCACGGCGGGGTGATCTTCTCGCTCGCCGACGTGGCCTTCGGCGCCGCCTGCAACGCGCGCGGCGGGACCTGGGTCGCGCTCTCGATGACGATCAGCTTCCTGGCCCCGGCTCCACCCGGCGCGCGGCTCGTCGCGGAGGCGCGCGAGCGCCGGCACGGCCGGCGGGCCGGCTTCTACGACGTCACGGTCGCCACCCACGCCGGCGCAACGGTCGCCGCGGTGCACTGCGTGGCCCATCGGGTGGGCTCGCCGTGACCATCCGCTACACCGGCAACGGCGCCTACGGATACGCCAACAGCCTCTACATGGCACTGCGGGACTCCGGGGCGGCGCCCACCGAGCTGCCCGAGCCCGGCTTCCTCGAGTGCCTGACCACCATGCCGTTCGGCACGGACTACCTGCGGGTGGGGCGCGACCTGCTCGTCTACTTCAGCTCGCCGCTCGCCACCCCGGACCAGGGCCTCTCCACGGCCCTCGACGTGCTCGGCTGGGAGTGCCTCGAGGAGCGCGAGGGCACCCCGGAGGAGGCCCTGGCCCGGCTCGGCGCGGCGGCCGCGCGCGGACCGGTCCTGGCCGGCCCGCTCGACATGGGTGCGCTCGGCTACATGCCGCAGCACGCGCAGATGTCGGGCAGCGATCACTTCGTGGTGGTGCTGGGCGTCGAGGGCGAGCGCGTGCGGGTCCACGATCCCGACGGCTACCCGTGCGTGGCGATGCCGGCCGTCGAGTTCCTGCGCGCGTGGCGCGCCGAGCGCGTGCGCTACGCCCAGACCCCGTACACGATGCGCTCTGCCTTCCGGCAGGCGCGCCACCCGACGCGCGAGGCGATGATCGCGCGCACGCTCGGCGCGGCCCGGGCCAGCCTGGGCGCCGACCCGGGCGGCCCCGATCGCTACGGCGGCCCGCGCGCCTTCCGGCTCCTGGCCGCGGACCTGCGCGGCACGATGGCCAAGCGGCTGGCCGGCCATCTCACGTCCTTCGCGCTGCCGCTCGCGGCCCGGCGCAGTCACGACGCGGCCGCCTTCCTGCGTGAGGCGGGCCACGCCGAGGCCGCGGGGCTCCTCGAGCGAAAGGCCCGGTGCTTCGGCGAGGCCCAGTACTGGGCCGTGCAGGAGCGCTGGACCGACCTCGCCGACCTCATGGACGGTCTGGCCGATCTCGAGGGCGCGCTGATCCACGCGCTCGAGCCCGCCGAGCCGGCCTGATCGGCCGGCCCGCTCGGGCTCGCTCCGTCGGCGGGGGGGACCTCCAGGGAGACCAGGGCAGATAGCCGACGGCGGCGCTTTCGCGAACTTGACATAATGGCTCTTATCGGACTCTACGG
>DATFAJ010000493.1:0-4625 GCA_035254745.1 Candidatus Methylomirabilota bacterium
CGTCCGGCGCGTGGGTCTCGTGCACCAGGGTGAGCGCCTCCGTCCACGCCAGCGCCGCGCGCTCGCGCTCGCTGTAGAACGGGGTCTCGCGCCACGCGTTGAGCTCGTAGAGCCGCTGCTCGGTCTCCCCCGCCGCGCGCGCGTCCTTGCTGTGCATGTCGAGGCAGTACGCGCAGCCGTTGATCTGCGAGGCGCGCATCCTCACCAGCTCCAGGAGCGCCCGCTCGAGGCCCGAGCCCTTCACGAAGCCCTCGAGCCCGGCCATCGCCTTGTAGACGGCGGGCGAAATCTTGGTCAAGTCGATTCTGGCCTGCATGGATCGTCCTCCCCGGTAGGGTCAGCGCGCGGCGGGCGACACCGCCTGCCGGTACGCGCCGAGCAGGGCCGGATCCTCGATCGAGCCGTGGTGGTGGACCTGGCGCCAGCGGCCCGCCACCCGGCGGAAGATGCGCGTGGTGCGGATCGCCAGGTCGAGCCCGACGGAGCCGCGCTCGAAGCGCCCCCGCTCGCGGCCCACCGCGTAGAAGATCGAGTCCGACCGGTGGATGGTGTAGTCGTGGAACTCGACGAAGAGACGGCTGTCACTCGCGAAGAGCCGCTCGTACAGCGAGCGGATGGCCGGCCAGCCGCGCGAGATGCCGCCCAGCGGATTGTCCATCACCGCGTCATTGGACGGCTCCCAGTTCTCGGCCAAGAGCGCGAGATCGCGCCCGTTCAGCCCACGGTAGAATTGGGCGAGCGCCTGCTCGGGACGGCTCATGTCGCCCAGGTCCTCGCGGCCGGTGATGGGCTCGGCAATTGGCGTGGTGATCCCGGTCGGCCGCTCGGTCATGGTCTCTCGCCTCCCACGCGTTTGGGATGCGGAGGTCTCGACGCGGGATTCCCGGCCGGCGGCGCCAGCGCCGAACGGTGGATGGGGAGGAGGAAGAAACGACGCGGTGAGCGAGGCCCGGGTAAACAGTTCCGGCTCCCGCGCCGTCCGATCATCATGAAAGCTCACCGGCTACTTACCGTCTCGGCCGTCGCGTTGCTGATGGCCGGCTGCGTCGTCGCGCGGCCGGTGGTCGTGAGGCGCCCCCCGCCACCTCCGCCCGTCCGGGTGGAGATCGCCCCGGTGGCACCGAGCCCGGCCCACGTGTGGATCGCGGGGCACTGGGGTTGGCACCACGACCACTACGTGTGGGTTCCCGGGCACTGGGAAGTGCCGGCCTCCCCCGGCTACGTCTGGGTGCCGGGTGGCTGGACGCCGCGCGAGGGCGGGTACGTCTGGGTCGAGGGCCACTGGCGCGCGCGCTGAGCGCGCCGCGGGCCCGTCGGCCCTGCATCGGCGGGACGAGCCCGGCGTCACGGGCCCGAGCCTCAGGGCAGGAGCACCTGCCCCTCTGCCGAGGGCAGCGAGAGATCCAGACGGTGCGCGAGCGTCGTCGCGATGTCGCGCATGTCGATGAGCCCGAGCGAGCGGCCCGCCGGCACCCCGGGACCGACCAGGAAGAACGACGCCCGCATGTCGGGGAGGTCGGGCAGGTGACCGTGCATGCCGCCCACTCCGGCGTTGGCGGTGAGCGGCCCGTTCAGGCTCGAGCCGGACTGCCAGTCGGGCTTGAGGCCGACGAGGAAGGCCGCGCCCGGGAATCCGCCGCGGTCGCGCAGGGCCGCCGCGTCGAGCACCCGGTCGATGCCGTTGGCCGGATCCGCGGCGACGCGATCGAGCAGCTCGCGCACCTTCGCGAGCGTCGCCGTGTCCGCCGGGTCCTTCAACATCACCGCGATCGAGCCCCCCGCGGTCCACGGCATCGCCTGCCAGTCGGTGACCTTGCCCTGGGCGCTCACCGTGAAGAGACCGGCCCGGCGGAACTCCCCGGTCAGGTTGAGCTGCATCGTGGTGCGCGCAAAGCCGTGGTCGGAGACGATGGCCACGTAGGCGCGGCCGGGCGCCACCGTCTCCGCGACGGCGCGCAGGGTGCCGACGACCGCGTCGAGGCGCTCGAGCACCGCCAGGCTCTCCGCGCTGCCGGGCCCGCTGCCGTGCTCGGCGTGATCGAGGGCGATCAGGTGCAGGGTGAGCAGGTTCGGCCGCTTCTTCTCGAGGATGCGGGCCGCGTAGCGCCCGCGCTGCTCGTCCGACTCCACCGTGAGCCCGCGCGGGTACGGGCCCAGGTCGGGCTCGAGCTCGGCGAGGAGCCCCGGGGTCGAGATCGCGCGCAGGAGCTTCGCGTCGTCCGCGCTGCCCGCCCGCCAGAACTCCGGGATGTTCCACGTCACGCGCGCGCCCACGCTCGCCGGCCACTGCACGCTGGCGGTGCTGAGCCCGGCCCGGGCCGCGGCGTCCCAGAGGGTGGGCACCCGGATGTCCTCCGCGTACCAGTACCAGCCGCTCTGGTTCTCGCGCAGCGGATCGAACACCACGTTGGAGAGAATGCCGTGGCGCGCCGGCCACGCGCCGGTGATCAGGGTGGTGTGGCTCGGATACGTCACGGTGGGAATGACCCCCTGCACGCCCTCGGCGTGGGCGCCCTCCGCCAGGAATCGGCGCAGGTTCGGAACCTTGAGCCCGAGGGCGTCGGCCGCGGTGACGTGATCGGGGCGGAGCCCGTCGATCGAGATCATGAGCAGCAGCGGGGTCTGCACCGGCTGCTGGGCGGCCGCGACCGCCACCACCGAGAGGACGACCAGCGCCAGGACCAGCCGGAACGCGAGGCGGACCGGGCGCCGACGGTCGGGTATCATGGCGGAGACAGCATATAGCACGACCCGGGAGATGGCCATGAAGACGCGGGCGATGGCGATGGGATTGGCGGGAGTGCTGTTGACGTGGGGCGCGCCGCTCGCGCCCGGCGCGCACGCGCAGGACCTCGAGAAGATCGCGATGGCGCGCGTGCGGCTCACGACCGACCCCGGGCTCACCCACGGCTGCGGTCGCATCGGCTCGGTGCACGACGACTCGATCAAGGACCTGCGGCGGAAGATCGTGAAGATGGGCGGCAACACCGCGCTCTTGTCCTTCGGCGGCTCCGAGGACCTGTCGACGGTCTACGCGGAGGTGTTCCGCTGCTCGGGGCCACCCGCGAGCGCGCCCGGCACCGCCCCGGCGCGCATCCCGGCGCCTCCGGCCGGGCCGCCCCCCCCGCCGCCCCCGCCCGCGCCTCCGGCCCCCGCCCCGACGCGCTGAGCTGACGTCAGGAGGCGGCGAAGCGGCTCTTCTCTAGTCCTGGACGAGCTTGAGGAACTGCTGCGTGCGGGCCTCGCGCGGATGCTCGAGGACCTGCTCCGGGGTTCCCTCCTCCACGATGCGGCCGTCGGCCATGAACACGATGCGGTCGGCCACCTCACGGGCGAAGCGCAGCTCGTGGGTGACCACGATCATGGTCATGCCCGCCTCGGCGAGGCGTCGGATCACCGACAGCACCTCCGACACCAGCTCCGGGTCGAGCGCAGAGGTCGGCTCGTCGAAGAGCATAACCCGCGGTGAGATGGCGAGGGCGC
The DNA here is from genome assembly GCA_035254745.1 of Candidatus Methylomirabilota bacterium. Taxonomy (GTDB): domain Bacteria; phylum Methylomirabilota; class Methylomirabilia; order Rokubacteriales; family CSP1-6; genus CAMLFJ01. The sequence continues at coordinate 3,484 of DATFAJ010000493.1, forward strand.
GCGCGATCGCCACCCGCTGCTGCTGTCCGCCGGAGAGCCGCGACGGGAGGTGATCGGCGTGGTAGGCGAGCCCGACGCTCGAGAGCAGCGTGGTGGCGCGGGCGCGCGCCACCTCCGGCCGCTCGCCGTGCACGCGCACCGGCGCCTCGCAGATGTTCTCGAGCGCGGTCAGGTGCTCGAAGAGGTTGAACTGCTGGAAGACCATGCCGATGCGCGCCCGGGCCCGCTCGCGCGCCACGTGGCGCGAGGGCCGGATCGTCCCGTCCACGCGCTCGTAACCGATCAGGGCACCGTCCACCGTGATCTCGCCCCGGTCCATCGGCTCGAGGTGGGCGATCAGGCGGAGCAGCGTGCTCTTGCCCGAGCCGCTCGGCCCCATCAGGGTCACCACGTCGCCGCGGTGCACCGTGAAATTCACTCCCTGCAGGATGGCCCGGTGCCCGTACGACTTCCACACGTCGACGCAGCGCACGAACGGCCCCGCAGCGTCGGCGCCGGTGCGCGCGGCCCGCCCACCCACCAGCTCGACCAGATCGACGCGCGCGGCCGGCCGGGCGGCGTGGGCCGCGATCGCCTCGGCCGCCACGGTCACCGGCTCCGCCTCCGGGGGTCGCCAGCGAAAGCCGAAGAGACGGCCCAGCGCGGTCTCGCTCCGGGGCCTCCGGCTTCGATCCACGTCGGGGCTCACCCGCCGCTCCAGCACGAACTGGATCGCCGCGATCAGGGTGGTGACGGTCAGGTACATCAGGCCCGCCGCCGCGAAGACCGGGAAGAACTTGAAGTTCTGCGCCACGATCTGCTGGCTGCGCAGCGTCAGCTCGTTCACCGCGATCACCGAGGCGAGCGAGGTGCCCTTGAGCACGCTGATCGCGTCGTTGCCGACCGCGGGCAGGATCGCGCGCATCGCCTGCGGCAGCACGATGCGGCGCAGGGTGAGGAGCGGGCCCATGCCGAGGGAGGCGGCGGCCAGGGTCTGGTTGCGGCTCACCGACAGGATGCCACCCCGGATGATCTCGCCCGCGAAGGCAGCCTCGTTGAGCGAGAACCCGATGATCGCGGTGGTCACCGGGGGCATCACGATGCCGATGAACGGCAGCGCGTCGAACAGGAACACGAGCTGGAGCAGCACCGGCGTGCCCCGC
>DATFAJ010000494.1:0-9570 GCA_035254745.1 Candidatus Methylomirabilota bacterium
TGCCCACCGCGATGCTGGTCCGCGACGCGAGCGGGCTCGACATCAACATGCACTTCACGTGTCGCGATCGGAACCTGATGGGCATCCAGGCCGACCTGCTCGGGGCCCACGCGGTGGACATCCGCAACATCCTCGCGATGACCGGCGACCCGCCGCGCACCGGCGACTACGTCAACGCCACCGCGGTCTTCGACGTGGACGCGATCGGGCTCATCCGCGTGCTCGCGGGCATGAACCGCGGCCTCGACGCCACCGGCGCGTCGATCGGCGAGCCCACCGCCTTCTGCGTGGGCGTGGCCCTCAACCCCGCGGCCGCCGAGCCCGCCCGCGAGATGGAGCGCTTCCTCGCCAAGGTGGAGGCGGGGGCGCGATGGGTGCAGACGCAGCCGGTGTACGACCTCGAGGTGCTCGAGCGATTCTTCGCCCGCACCCGGCCCCCGATCCCGCTGCTGGTGGGCATCATGCCGCTCCATTCCTCCCGGCACGCCGAGTTCCTGCACAACGAGGTGCCCGGCATCACGGTGCCGGACGGCGTCCGGGCGCGGATGAAGGAGGCGGGGGAGCGCGGGCTGCGCGCCGGGATCGAGATGGCGCAGGCGCTCCTCCACGAGGTGCGTGCCCGTCACGCCGGTGTCTACCTGATGCCCTCCTTCGGGCGCTTCGAGGTCGTCGCCGAGGTGCTGGACGCTCTGCACTGACCCATGGCGGCCATGCACGAGCTGGGCGCGTCCGAGGCCGCGCGGCGCATCCGCGCCGGGGCGCTGTCGCCGTCCAACCTGGTCGCGTCGTGCCTCAAGCGGGTGGAAGCGGTCGAGCCGACGGTGGGCGCGTGGGTGCGCCTCGACCGCGACGCCGCGGCGCGGGTGGCGGTGCAGCGGGACATCGAGGCCCGCGAGGGCCGCTTCATGGGGCCGCTCCACGGGGTGCCGGTCGCGCTGAAGGACATCTTCGACTCGGCCGGCCTGCCCACCACCTCCGGCGCGCCCGCGTGGGCCGCCCGCACTCCGACCCTCGACGCGACCTCGGTCGCCCGGCTGCGCGGCGCCGGGGCGGTGCCGATGGGCAAGCTCGCCACCACGCCGTTCGCGTTCCTCGACCCGAGCGCGACCCGCAACCCGTGGAATCCCGCGCACACCCCGGGGGGCTCCTCGAGTGGCCCCGCGGCCGCAGTGGCCGCGCGCATGGTGCCGCTCGCCCTCGGGTCGCAGACGGTGGGCTCGGTGCTGCGGCCGGCCGCCTACTGCGGCGTGGTTGGCTTCAAGCCCACCCACGGGCGGATCAGCGCGGCGGGCGTCCTGGCCCTGGCCGCGAGCCTCGACCACGTCGGGGTCTTCGCTCGCCGGGTCGAGGACTGCGCCCTCGTCCTGTCGCTGCTGGCCGGCGCCGATCCCGCCGACCCGCACTCGAGCCCGATGCCCCTCGACGACTACCTGGCCGCGCTCGCCGCGCCCGCGCCTCCTCGCGTCGGAGTGCTCGCGTCGCTGATCGCCCGGGCGACCCCGGAGATGGCGAAGCACCTGGAGGCGATCCTGCGTGGTCTCGAGGGGGCGGGCGCCCGGCTCGTCGACGTGGAGCTGCCCGGCTCCTTCCCGGCGCTGCGCGAGGCGGGCGACACGGTCTTGGCCGTCGAGGCCGCCCACGCCCACGCGCCGCTCTACGCGGTCCACGCGCGGGAGTACCCGCCCCGCATCAAGGAGCTGATCGAGCGCGGGCGCGCGGTGTCCGGGCCGCAGTACCTCGCCGCCCAGGAGGCCCGCCGGAGCGCGGGCGGCGACCTGAACGCGGTGGCGCGGCGGCACGACGTGCTCCTCGCGCCCACCATCGGCGCCCCCGCGCCCCGCGGGCTGGCGGCGACCGGCGACCCGGGTTTCTGCGCGCCGTTCACCTTCGCGGGGCTGCCCGCGATCTCGCTACCGACCGGCGTCGACCCGAGCGGGCTCCCGCTCGCGGTGCAGCTCGTCGGGGCCGCCTGGGGCGAGTCGCGGCTGCTCGCGGCGTCGGCCTGGTGCGAGCGCGCGCTCGGGTTCGACGCGGCGCCGCCGCTCTGAGACCGTGAAGATCGGGCGGCTCTTTCCCGACCTGCTGGCCACCCTGGGGGGCGCGGTCTCCTCGGAGGCGGGCTTCGCGCAGACGCTGAAGCGCCTGGTCGCGCTCTCCGGGGCCCGCGCGGGCGCGATGCGCTTTCGCCCGCGCGACGGCGCCCCGGTCGACGTCGTGGTCGGCGCGCGGCGGGGCTCGGCGCTCGACCGGTGGCTCCGGGCACGCCTGGAGGTTCCGGGACGGGGCACGCGGCTCGAGAAGCCGTCGGAGATGCCGCCCGGGACGAAGGGCCGGGACCCGGTGGTCCTCGCCGCGTCCCTGGGCGACCAGGCCCGTCCGATGGGCGGTCTGGTGCTGCTCGGACCCGGCGGCGCGCGCGGTCTCACGCGGGAGACGTTGCCGCCGAGTTTCCCGCGCGAGTTCGGCCGCGCTCTCGAGCACGTCTGGCGCCTCCATCAGCGCACGATCCGGCTCGAGGTCATCAACCAGGTGACCGCCCTCACCGCGACGACGCTCTCGCTGCAGCGCATCTACGAGAAGGTAGCGGAGGCGGTGGGCCGGCTCATCCGGTTCGACGCGCTCGGGGTGACCCTGCTCGATCGGGAGCGCGGCGAGTTCCGCGTGCTCGACGTGGCCGCGCGCACCGCGCTGCCGGAAGTCTTCGACTTCCGGATGACCACCGCCGGCACCCTGACCGCGTGGGTGGCGAGCCAGCAGGCGGCCCGCCGGATCGACGACGCCACCGCGGACCCGTCGATCCCGGCGGTGAGCCGCGAGCTGCTCTCGCGGCGTGGATTCCGGTCGGCCATCTTCGCTCCGCTCGTGTCGCAGGGGCAGGTGATCGGCACCCTGAACGTCACCCACCGGGAGCCCCGCGCCTTCAGCGACACCGACGTCGAGGTGCTCACCGACGTGGCCCGGCCCCTCGCCGCGGCCATCGAGCACTCGCGCCTGCACGCGGAGTCGGCGCAGCGCGCCGAGGAGCTGGCCGCGCTCAACCGCACGAGCCAGCTGATCACCGCCCGGCTCGACCTGCCCTCGGTGCTCGAGACGATCAGCCGCTCGGCCACCGCGCTCATGGGCAGCACCGGCTGCGGCATCGGCCTGCTGAGCCCGGACCGGACCCTGATCGAGCACGCGGCCGCGCACGGCTTCCGCACCCTGGAGTGGCGCAACCTCTCGGTCCGGGTCGGGGAGGGGATCATCGGGCTGGCCGTCTCCTCCGGCCGCGCGGTACGCTCGGACGAGCTGCGCCAGGACGCGCGCTCGACCCGCCGTGACGTGGACGAGAAGGAAGGGATCCGCTCCCTCCTGAGCGTCCCGCTGCGGGTGGGGGGGCAGATCATCGGGGTGATCTCGGCGTTCTCCACCGCGCCCGGGGCCTTCGGGGACCGTCACCAGACCCTGCTCGAGAGCTTCGCGGACCAGGCCGGCATCGCGATCCAGAACGCGCGGCTCTTCGAGGAGGCCCAGCGGCGAACCCGCGAGACGCAGGCCCTGCTGCGCGCCGGGCACGCGGTGAACCAGAGCCTCGACGTGGGCGAGACGGTGCGGCTCATCCTGAACCAGGCGCGCGCGGTGCTGGAGGTGCAGTCGTGCGGGCTCTTCACGCTCGACGTGGCGAGCGGCGAGCTGATCGCGACCGCCAGCCTCGACCTGCCCGCCGAGGACCTCCCCGCGATCCGCCTGCGGGTGGGCGAGGGCATCACCGGGGCCGCGGTGAAGGAGCGACGGCCCACCCAGACCACCGATCTCTACCGCGATCCGCGCGTGCGCTACCCGCAGTCGGGCCTGCGCTCCATGCTGGCCGCTCCGCTCATCGTGGGCGACCAGGCCATCGGGGCGCTCACGGTCCTACGCACCGACGTGCACCACTTCACCGCGGAGGAGGAGTCGCTGGTGTCGGCCTTCGCGGATCAGGCCGCGATGGCGCTCGAGCACGCACGCCTCTTCAGCTCGGTGCGCACCTACTCCGAGCGGCTCGAGGCCATGGTGGAGGCGCGCACCCACGAGCTCGACGAGCAGAAGCGCTTCGTGGAGGTCGTGCTGGAGACGCTGCCCCTGGGCCTCTTCGTGCTCGACGCGGAGCTGCGCGTGATCAGCGCGAACCGGGAGGGAGCGGCCCTGGTGCCGGTCGGGCCCACCGCGCGGCGGCCGTTCGCGGAGCTGATGCCGCCGGCCAAGGCGGCGGCGGTGCGGACCTTCCTGGAGGGCGTCGTCGCGGCGCGCCAGGTGCGGCACGCCGAGCAGGACCTGCCCGCGGGCGGCGAGACCCTCACCGTCCGCCTGACCGCCACGCCGCTGCGGGCGCCGCAGGCCACCCACGTCCTGGTGCTGGTGGAGGACATCACGCTGCAGAAGCGCCTCGAGCGGCAGATGCTGCTGACCGAGCGGCTCACCACCGCGGGCCGGCTGGCCGCGGGGGTGGCCCACGAGCTGAACAATCCGCTGGCCACCATCGCGGGCTGCGCGGAGGCGCTCCGGGAGCGGGCTCAGGATCCGCATCTCCGGGATCTGGACGCGTTCAAGGACTTCCCGGCCTATCTCTCGCTGATCGAGGAGGAGTCCTACCGGTGCAAGGAGATCACCGGGAGCCTGCTGCACTTCGTGCGGGATCCGGGCAGCCGGCGGGCGCCCACCGATCTGAACGTGCTGGTCGACAAGGTGCTGGAGCTGATCGGCCACCAGTCGCGCTACGCCCAGAGCCGGCTCGACCGGCGGCTGGACGCCGAGCTGCCCGACGTGGTGGTCAACGAGGGACAGCTCCGCCAGGTCTTCCTCGGGCTCGCGAGCAATGCGCTCGACGCGATGGACGGAAAGGGCACGCTGACCGTGACGACTCGACGGCGCAATGCGCGCGAGGTGGAGATCGGCTTCGAGGACCAGGGCCCCGGCATTCCCGAGCACGTCCTGCCGCGGGTGTTCGATCCGTTCTTCACCACCAAGCCGCCGGGGCAGGGCACCGGGCTCGGGCTGGCCATCGCCCAGGGCATCGTGGCCGACCACGAGGGCCGGATCGAGGTGGACACGCGCGTGGGCGCGGGCACCACCTTCCGGGTCATCCTGCCGCTCCGGCCCGGCGAGGCGTCCCGGCCATGACCGCGCCGATCCGGGTGCTGGTGGCCGACGACGAGAAGAACCTGCGCGAGCTGCTGGTGCGGGAGCTCGGCCGGAAGGGTCACGCGGTGGTCGGGGTCGCCGACGGCCGCGCCGCGCTCGAGCACCTGAAGGAGGAGGTGCCCGACGTCCTGCTGCTCGACATGAAGATGCCGAACGTGGAGGGCATCGAGGTGCTGCGCGAGCTGCAGGATCTTCCCGAGGCCCCCCAGGTCATCGTGATGACCGGCTTCCAGGAGGTCTCGACCGCGGTTGAGGCCATGAAGCTGGGGGCCTACGACTACCTGACCAAGCCGGCCCGCATCGAGGAGCTCGAGATCCTGATCCGCAAGGCGGCCGAGAAGGGCCGCCTCATGCGGCAGAACGTGGTGATGCGGGCCCAGCTCGAGGAGCCGGGCTACCAGGGGATCATCACCGAGAGCCCACGGATGGAGGAGGTGCTCCGCCTCATCGACCGGGTGGCCCCGACCGACTCCTCGGTGCTGGTGCTGGGCGAGAGCGGCACCGGCAAGGAGCTGGTGGCGCGGGCCATCCACGATCGCTCCCCGCGCGCCCCGCAGGCGTTCGTGCCCATCCACTGCGGCGCGCTCGCGCGGGAGGTGCTGGAGAGCGAGCTGTTCGGCCACGAGAAGGGGGCGTTCACCGGGGCGATCGCGACCAAGCCCGGCCTCATCGAGCTGGCCGACGGCGGCACCCTCTTCCTCGACGAGATCGGCGAGATGGAGCCCGAGAGCCAGGTGAAGCTGCTCCGGGTGCTCGAGTCGCACGCCTTCTTCCGGGTGGGCGGGACCCGACGCCGCACGGTGGACATGCGCCTGGTCGCCGCGACCAACCGCGATCTCGCGGAGGCGATCAAGACCGGTGGGTTCCGCCAGGACCTGTTCTACCGCATCAACACGATCACGATCACGCTGCCGCCCCTGCGCGAGCGGCGCGAGGACGTCCGCCGCCTCGTCGAGCACTTTCTCGAGCAGAACGCGACCTACGGTCGCAAGCGCCTCTCCGACGCGGCGATGGACATGCTGGAGCGCTACGACTGGCCCGGGAACGTCCGGGAACTGCAGCACGCGGTACAGCGCGCGGTGATCCTGTCGCAGGGCGAGCAGATCCAGCCCACCGATCTGCCCGACGAGCTTCGCGGCGGCCGGACCGCGAGCGCGATGCCGGGGGGAAGCCTGGAGGACATGGAGCGCCAGCACATCATCGCGACCCTGCGCAGCGTGGGGGGCCACCGGGCGAAGGCCGCCACCGTGCTCGGCATCGATCCCAAGACCCTCTACCGCAAGATCCAGGCGTACGGCATCGTCCCCGATCTCTACCGGTAGGCGCCGCGGTCACTCCGGCGGCCGCGGCTCGAAGTCCTCCGGCCGCGGGGGCCGGAACGCGAGATCGAAGGCGAGCCAGCAGAGCTTCGAGAACGGATAGAAGAAGATCGGGGCGAGGATCATGCCCGCGATGCCCCCGTAGTAGAGGGCATCCCACGGCGGGCTCGGGTACGTCCACAGCAGCACCCCGATCAGGCCCAGCGCGAAGAGCCCCTCCGCGAACGCCATGTTGAAGACGATGGCGCCGAGGAAGTAGTCCTGCTCGCCGCGATCGAGGCGCAGACCGCAGCGTGGGCACACGGGTTGCAGCGCGAACCACCGGACCGTGACCGGTCCGGCGCCGCAGTGCGGGCATCGTCGTCGCAGGGCCCGCACGAACCGGACGAGTATGGGTCCCATCCCCGAGCAGTCTACTCACCGGGGCCGGACGGCGTCTCGATGAAGCCGGGAGCGGACCGGGCGCCGCCCGCCGGAAACTGTCATCTTCGAGCGGGCAGAACGCCCGAAGGCCGTCGCCGACCCGCCGGGCTCCCGCGCCAAAGCCCCGCGAATACGAGGCTTTGTTCGAGCGATTCTCCTGGCACGTCGATTGAATCTACCGAACGGGTTCGAATCGTATTCACTAAGGGGGAGACATGATTCGGGTATTGACGATCGACGGGAATCGCAGCCGGGCGCAGAACCTGGCCATGGAGTGTCTCGAGCACGGCGTCGCCGTGCGCATGGCGGAGTCGCTGTGCGAGGGCGTGCGCTACATGATGGATGCGCCGGTGTCTCTGGTGCTGGCCGAGGCGGGGACGCTGCGGATGGCCGGTCCGGATCAGACGCGCCTGTTCGACGCGGTGGCGCCGGGGGTGCCGGTGGTGCTCGCGGTGGATGCGGGCACGCGGGTGGAGGATCGGGTGGATCTCGAGCTGAAGGGGTTTCACGTGGTGAGTCGTCCCTTCGCGCTGCGCGATCTGCTCGCCAAGATCGAGCGGCCGGCCAAGGCCGCGTCGGCGCGCGGTGGGGCGCGGGCGCAGGTCGAGGCGCTGTGCCGGTAGGACGCGAGCCATGATGGGCAAGCGCTGGCTGTTCGGAGTCCTGACCCTGACCATGGCGGCCTGCCTGATCGGGCTGCTCACCTTCACCGGCGAGTCCGTTCATCGCACGGCGCCGCGCGCCGAGCTCGGCCGCGTCATCTTCGACACGCGATCGGCGCCGCCGGCCGACCCCGCCGAGCCGGAGATGGGCCCGATCGACCGGGGCAACGGTCTGATGCTGACCTACTGAGGGACCGCCGTGGCGGAGGCAGAGGTCCTGGTGTACACTCTGGACCGATGCGCCGCCGCCGGCGGCGCCCTCGCCTCCGATATTGGCTCTTCCGAGTATTGGGGCGCGTACGAAGCGGAAGAGTGACCGGAAGGAGAAACCACTATGGCTTCGAAACTGTACGTGGGTGGTCTGTCCTATTCCACGACCAGCGAGACGCTGAGGGAATACTTCGCCCAGTGCGGGACCGTGGAGTCGGCTTCCGTTATCACGGACAAGTTCTCGGGCCAGTCCCGGGGGTTCGGGTTCGTCGAGATGGCCACCGCCGAGGAAGCGCAGCGCGCCATCTCCGAGCTGAACGGCAAGGATCTCGACGGCCGGAAGATCACCGTCAACGTCTCGAACCCGCGTACGCCGGGCTCGGGTGGCGGGCGCGGCCCCGGCGGGCCTCGCGGCGGTGGGCGCGGGCCGGGTGGACCACGCGGGGGCGGTGGGGATCGCGGCGCCTACGGCGTCCCGCCCTCCAAGAAGCCCTTCCGCTGGTAGTCCGCTAGACCGAGCGATACATCAAGGGGCGCGGTGATCATCACCGCGCCCCTTCTCTTTTCCCGCGTTCGAGTGCCTAGAATATCCGTTCGTAGCGTCCGTAGTCGTGGGCCGCGTCCATGAACCACTTCACGATCTCGGGGCTCGACCGCGGCGGGATCTCACACGAGGTGGACAGGATGAAGCCGGAGTGCCGGGCCGCGGTGTCGATGCAGCGCCGGACCTCTCCGTCGATCTGCTGCTTGGTGGCCTTCTCGAACATGGTCGCATCGACATTGCCGATCGCCACCGCCCGGCCCTTGGCCACCTGCACGAACCGCTCGAGCTGGTCCACGTGCAGGGTCGGGTCCGATTGCTGGTCCAGATCGAACGAGACGGTGGTGAAGCCGCAGCCGATCAGGTCCTCGAAGATCGGATAGGTCACGCCGCAGATGTGGGTGGTGACACCCACCTTCTTGGCCTTGAAGTGGTCCACCAGCTCCTTGTGGTAGGGGGCGATGAACTCCCGGTAGTTGTCGGGGGAGACGAGGCTGATCGAGGCGGTCGGCTCCGAGTAGGAGAGCCCGATCTTGGTCTTCACGATCGCGTCGCCCCAGAGCTTGCAGAAGTCGGTGGTCAGCCGCATGAGGTCGTGAATGAACTTCGGGTCCTCGAAGGTGTCGAGGAGCATCATCTCGGGGTTGCGCAGCAGCATCGCGATCGTCCACGGCCCCACCGCGACCGCGCCGGTCGCCGCGGGTGGCGCGGCCCTCACGAGGGCCTCGCACTGCTCGAGGAAGCCGGGGAGCCGCGCGGTCTTGTAGGGATCGGGCATCGAGAGCTTCGCCAGATCGGCCTTGTCCTCGAGCACGTGGGTCTCGATCGAGGGGACCACGTAGTCGGAGTACTTCACCCCGCAGCCGAAGGCTTCCGCCTCCTTGGCCAGATCGTTGTAGGCGAGCACCACGTCCGGCTGGTAGCGCTCGTAGTAGTTCATCATCGCGCTGATGGCCCGGGTCGGATTCGTGCAGTACTCCTCGATGCTGAGCCCGTCGAGCGTCCCCGCGAACGAGGCCACGATCGGGTAAACCGGGACCCGGTCCGAGAACGAGCGCTTGTACGCCGCCACCACGCGGTCGCGGTTGGTCAGCGCGGTCTTCCCCTTCTCCGCGTCCCAGAGCTTGTTCACCTCCATGTAGCGAGGCGGCAGCTTGGCCTCGTACTCCATGAACTGGGTGATCGGGTAGCGGATGCCCCCGTTGTGGGTGCCCCGCAGCCCCTCCACGATGTCCTCCATCCGTCCCCACGGAAT
>DATFAJ010000495.1:0-2873 GCA_035254745.1 Candidatus Methylomirabilota bacterium
TGGCCGCCGAGGAGGTGGCGTGGGCGTGCGCCTCGACGTCCACGATCTTCCTGGTCCAGAACCTGGGGGGCTACCCGATCGTCATCGCCGGGAGCGAGGAGCAGAAGCGGCGCTACCTGCCGAAGCTGGCCTCCGGCGAGATGACCGCGGCCTTCTCGCTGTCCGAGCCCGGCTCGGGCTCCGACGCGGCGGCCATGACGTGCCGCGCGGTGCGCAAGGGCGACCGCTACGTGCTGAACGGCTCCAAGATGTGGGTGACCAACGGCTCGCACGCAGGCGTCGTCACCGTGTTCGTCACCACCGATCCGGGCAAGCGGGCCAAGGGGGTGACCGCGCTCCTGGTCGAGCCCGGCCTGAAAGGCTTCACGGTGGGCAAGGCCGAGCGCAAGCTCGGGATCCACGGGTCGCCCACCGTGGCGCTCCACTTCAGCGACTGCGAGGTGCCGGTGGAGAACCGGCTGGGCGCGGAGGGAGACGGGTTCAAGGTCGCGATGAAGACGCTCGAGCAGTCGCGGCCCACCATCGGGGCCCAGGCGGTGGGGATCGCCCAGGCCGGCCTCGACGCCGCGGTGGCCTACGCGAGGGAGCGGCGGGCCTTCGACCAGCCCATCGCCCAGTTCCAGGGCATCCAGTTCATGCTCGCCGACATGGCGATGGCGGTGCACGCCTCGCGCCTGGTGGTGCACCACGCGGCGGGTCTCATCGATCACGGGATCGGCGGCACCGCGCTCGAGGCCTCGGCCGCGAAGTGCCTGGCCTCCGACACCGCCATGAAGGTCACCACCGACGCGGTGCAGATCTTCGGCGGCTACGGCTACACCCGCGAGTTCCCGGTGGAGCGCTTCATGCGCGACGCCAAGATCACCCAGATCTACGAGGGCACGAACCAGATCCAGCGAGTGGTCATCGCCCAGCAGCTGCTGGGCAAGTCCTGAGCGTCCATCCAACGGAGGATTCGATGAGCGACCGCCGGACCACGTCTCGAGTGCACCGCCGCACGTTTCTGAAGGCCACCGCCACGGGCGCCGCCGTCCTCAGCTTCCCGGCGGTGCTGCGGGCCCAGGTCCCGACCTTCAAGGTGGGCGCCATCCACCCGGTGACCGGCCCGCTCGCCGAGCCGGGGCAGGCCTGCCGCCTCGGCGCGCAGATGGCGGCCGACGCGATCAACGCGGCGGGCGGCATCAGGGCGCTCAACGGGATGAAGATCGACCTGATCGTCGGCGACACCCAGACGAAGCCGGATATCGGGCGCACCGAGGCGGAGCGGGCCATCAACCAGGGCGCGCAGATGCTGATGGGCTCCTTCGACTCCGGCTCGACCGCGGCGATGGTGCCGGTGGCGCAGCAGCGCCGCATCCCGTTCCTGGTGGACATCGCGGCGGCGGACCCGATCACCGCCAACGTGGCGAAGGCGGTGAAGGAGGGCCAGCAGAAGGTGCAGTACGTCTACCGGAACTTCCCCACCGGCTCGTCGTTCGGGCGCAAGGCGGTCCAGTACTTCACCGAGATCTTCCAGGAAGCCAAGGTCTCGCCGAGGCGGGTGGTGCTGATGTACTGCAACGACCTCTTCGGGCAGAACAACGCCAAGGGCTTCCAGGCCGCCCACGCCGCGGCCAAGCCGTCGTGGGAGATCGTCGACGTCATCCCGTGGCCGGAGCCGCCCCAGGACCTCTCCACCGAGGTCTCGCGCGCGAAGGCGGCCAAGCCCGACATCGTCGCGCCGATCACGCGACCGGCGAGCGCCCAGCTGCTGCTGCCGGAGATCCGCAAGCAGCGCCTGGACATCCTGGGAGTGGTGGGGCCGGGCAGCCCCGGCCTCTACGAGGCCGGCCAGCTCGCGGTGCTCAAGGAAGACCTCGACTACGTCATGAGCAGCCTGCCCTGGGCCAACTTCAAGAACCCGCGCACCCAGAAGGTGGCCGAGGACTACCTGAAGCGCTCCGGGGGGAAGACCTTCGACACCAACTCCGGCTACTCCTACGACGGCATGATGCTGATCGCCGACGTGCTGGAGCGGGCCAAGTCGACCGATCCCGACGCGATCGTCGAGGCGATCCGGAAGACGAGCTTCACCGGCGGCCTGATGCAGTACGCGGGGCCGGTGGTCTTCAACGAGATCGGCGACAACCCCAACGCGGTCACCACCATGATCCAGATCCTGGGCGGCAAGCCGGTCGCGGTCTGGCCCAAGGAGGCCGCGCTCCAGAAGTTCGTCTTCCCGCGTCCCAAGGCGTAGCCGCCTGGACCCGGCGCTCATCGCCCAGGGCCTGCTCAGCGGGCTCTTGTTCGGCGGCGTCTACAGCCTCATGGCGGTGGGGCTGACCCTGATCTTCGGGGTGATGCGGGTGGTGAACTTCGCCCACGGCGACATGATGGTGTGGGGCATGTACCTGGCGTGGCTCGGCTCCGTGCGCCTCGGCGTGGATCCCTATGCCGGCTTCATCGGCTGCGCCGCCGCGCTGTTCGCGCTCGGCTTCGCGACCCAGCGCGTGCTCGTCGACCGCATCCTCGACGCGCCCCACGAGATGCAGATCCTCCTGATGCTGGGCGTCGCGCTGATCCTGGAAAACGCCGCGCTGCTCGCCTTCGGCCCCGATCCCGTGCGCGTCCGGTCGCCGCTCACCGGCTCCACCGTGTGGATCGGCCCGGTGTTCGTCGACGTGGCGCGGCTGGTGACGTTCGGCGTCGCCCTCGTGCTGACGCTTGCGCTGTACCTGTTCCTGTCGCGCACCGACCTCGGCCGCAGCATGCGGGCCGCCGCGGACAACGCGTACGGCGCGCTGGTCATCGGCACCGACGTGCGGCGGGTCTACGCGGTGGCGTTCGGCATCGGGGCGGCGTGCGTGGGGGCGGCGGGGGCGCTCGTGTCGCCG
>DATFAJ010000496.1:0-5493 GCA_035254745.1 Candidatus Methylomirabilota bacterium
CGTTCGCTACGGTCGCGCGGGTGCGGAGCGCCCGGGCCTGGTCGATGCCGCCGGACGTCTCCGCGATCTCTCGCGCGTGGTTCCCGACATCACCCCGGAGGCGCTGTCGCCCGGCGGGCTCAAGCGCCTGCGCGCGGTGAAGGTCGACCGGCTCCCGCTCGTGAAGGGCAAGCCCCGGCTCGGGTGCCCGCTCGCCGGGATCGGCAAGATCGTCTGCATCGGGCTCAACTACACCGACCACGCCCAGGAGGTCTCGCTGCCGCTGCCGAAGGAGCCGACCATCTTCATCAAGGCCGGGAGCGCGATCAGCGGCCCCGACGATCCGATCGCCCGGCCCCCGGGCGCGGTCAAGCTCGACTACGAGGTGGAGCTGGCCGCGGTGATCGGGCGCGCGGCGCGCTCGGTGGAGGAGGCGCGCGCGCTGGGCCACGTGGCCGCCTACTGCCTGCTGAACGACGTCTCGGAGCGCGAGTTCCAGATGGAGCACGGCGGCGGCACCACCAAGGGCAAGAGCGCCGACACCTTCGCGCCGATCGGCCCGTGGCTCGTCACCGCCGACGAGATCCCCGATCCGCAGGCTCTCGGCCTCTGGACCACCGTCAACGGCGAGCGGCGCCAGCACGGGAGCACGAGGGACATGGTCTTCCCGGTGCGGCAGCTCGTCGCCTACCTGAGCCGCTTCATGACGCTGCTCCCCGGGGATCTGGTGTCGACCGGCACGCCCGCCGGGGTGGGCCACGGGGCGCGGCCGCCGCGCTACCTCGTGCCCGGCGACACGGTGGAGCAGGGCATCGACGGCCTCGGAACGCAGCGCCACCGGGTGATCCAGCGCCGGGCGTGATCCTCGTCGAGCACGCCACCGTCGTCACGGTGGACGACCGGCGGCGCGTCTTCGTCGACGGCTCCGTCCTGGTCGACGGCTCCCGCATCCTGCAGGTCGGCCCCTCGCGCGAGGTGCGCCCGCCCCGCGTGCCCGACCGGGTCATCGACGGGAGCCGCCTGGTGGTGACGCCCGGATTCGTGGACACCCACGTCCATCTCTCCGAGCACCTGAACCGCGGTCTCCTGCTCGACGACATCCCGGTGGACCGCTACCTGCCCGACTGGCTGATCCCGCTCTACTCGGTGATGACCGCGGAGGACGAGCAGCACGCGGCGCTGCTCGCCGGGATCGAGATGATCCGCACCGGGACGACCACCTTCTGCGAGGCGGGAACGCTCTTCGACACCACCGCGGTGGCGGACGCGGTGGAGCGGCTCGGGATGCGGGCGATCCTCGGCCGCTGGACGTGGGACCTCGAGTCGGGCCCGGACCGCATGCGGCAGACCACCGCGGAGGCGCTCGCGGCCAACGAGGCGATGCTCGAGGCGCTGGGATCGCGGGGCGGGCTGGTGCGCGGCTGGCCGCTCCTGCTGGGCTTCGGCACCTGCTCGGAGGAGCTGATCCGCGGGGCCAAGGCGCTGGCCGACCGGCACGGGGTGGGATGGGGGATGATGCACCTGGCCTCGCATCCCTCGCGCCGGACCCGGGACCGCCTGCCGCTCGCGACCCTCGACGCGTGGGGCGTGCTCGCGCCGAACGCCAAGCTCTCCCACATGGTCTATCTCGACGACGCCGACATCGCCCGGCTCGTGCGGCGCGGCGTCAAGATCAGCCACTGCCCGACCGCGGGGCTCAAGCACACCAAGGGCCTCGCCGCGCATGCGCGGGTGCCGGAGATGATCCGGGACGGAGTCTGTGTCTCGCTGGGCGGCGACAGCGGCAACGGATCGAATCACTTCGACATGCTGCGGATGATGTACCTCGTGGCCAACCTCTACAAGGACGCCCGGCTCGACGTGCGGGTGATGCCGCCCGAGACCGTGCTCGAGATGGCGACGATCCGCGGGGCGGAGGCCCTGCTGATGGAGCGGGAGATCGGCTCGCTCGAGCCGGGGAAGCGGGCCGACCTCGTGCTGTTCGATCGCGACGCGCCGGAGTGGCGGCCGCTGCTCAACCCGCTCAACAACCTGGTCTACGCGGCGAGCGGGGCGAGCGTGCGCAGCGTGATGATCGACGGGCGGCTGGTGCTCGACGAGGGGCGGATCACCACCCTCGACGAGCGGGCCGTCTACGATCGGGTGGAGGAGCTGGCCCGCGACCAGGTGCGCCGCGCCGGGCTCACCGTCGAGAGCAAGTGGCCGCTGCTGCCCTGATCGGGCGGCCGGCGGCTACAGGATGAAGCCGCCCCGGAAGCCCTTCTTGGCGAGCGCCTCGCGGGCCGACTCGGCCTGCTCGCGGCTCGAGTAGCCGCCGATCCGCACCACCCACGGCACCGGGGACGACTCCACCCGGAGGACGTCGGCCGCGTAGCCGGCGCGCTTGGCGTTCTCGGCCACCCGCCCGGCCTGGCGGGCGTTCTTGAAGGCCGCGATCTGCACCGCGAACGTCCGCCGGCCCGTCGGCGCGCCGGGCTTCGCCGCCTTCGTCTCGCGGCCGGCCGTCGCGGGCTTCGCGTCGGGCAGGGCGACCGCCGCCCTGGTCTCGCGGGGCGCGGGCTTGCTCTCGCGCGGGGCGGCCGGGGCGCGGGTCTCGGCCGCGGGCGGGGCGGCCGCCGGCGGCGGCACCGCGGACGCGACCGTGGCCGCGGGCTCGGCCGGCGGCGTCGATGGCTTGGCGGTGACGGTGGAGATGACCGACTCCGGGTTGAGCTCGCGGCTCGCCCGCGGCGTCGAGGGCCCGATGTCGTACCAGCCGAGCCAGTTCGGCACCGCGAACACGAGCACGAAGGTGATGCCCGCCGCGACGGCGCCGATCCAGATGCCGCGGAACGCGGAGTCCCGTGGGGCTTCCATCTCCTCGAGGTCGTCGTCGTCGAGCCAGGACGGCTCCTCGAGGACGGGATAGTGGCTCGTCGTCTCGGTCGAGATCAGCGCCTCGCCGTCGATGTGGTCGGGATCGGGATCGTCCATCCGGTGCGTGCGGTCGTGTTCGGTCAGCATAGGTCCGTCTTAGCACGGGCCTCCGGAGCCTCCGGCAAGAATAAGAGCGGCCCCGCGCTGACGCCCTGCGCCACGGGGTCAGGTCTTACATTCTGACATTTCCGCCCCGGCGCCTGTCGCCGCACGCGAGGGAAATGTCGGAATGTAAGACCTGACCCCTTCAGCGGGGGATGCCGGAGCGGGCGAGGGCGTCGGCGCGGTCGTTCTCGGGGTGGCCGCTGTGGCCGGCGACCTTGTGCCAGGTGACGTCGTGCCGCTCCACCAGGGCGATCAGCGCTTCCCAGAGATCGCGGTTCTCCACCGGCTTCTTCTGCGCGTTGAGCCAGCCGTTCTTGCGCCAGCGCTCGTACCACCGGTCGCGGAAGCAGTTGATCACGTACGCGCTGTCGCTGTGGATGGCGACGCGGCGCCGGCCCTCGAGCGCGCGAAGGCCCTGGATCGGGGCGGTCAGCTCCATCCGCTGATTCGTGGTGGGGTTCTCGCCGCCCGACAGCTCCCTCTCGCGGCCGTCCTCGATGATGAGGACGCCCCAGCCGCCGGGCCCGGGGTTGCCCGAGCAGGCGCCGTCCGTGTACATGATCACCGGAGGTAGAGCGGGCATTTGACGCCGGGACCCCTCACCCTGCCCTCTCCCCACAGGGGAGAGGGAGAAGGGGGGTCAGGAGGGCCAGTAGAGGTAGCGGCCGCAGGACTCGCAGGGGATGAGCGAGGACTGCGCGCGCAGCTCCTGGAGGCGCTGGGGTGTGATCGTCATGCGGCAGGCCCCGCAGAAGTTGGGCTTGGCCACCGGGACCAGGGCCAGCCCGCCGCGGGCGCGGAGGATCCGGTCGTAGTCGGCGAGGATGTTCGCGGGCAGCTTGCTGGCGAGCTCCTTCCGCTCGGTGCGCACGCCGGCCAGGTCGGCCTCGATCCCGCGGAGCTGCTCCTTGAGCGTGGCTTCCTGGCTCCGCCCCTCGCTCTCGCGCTGCTTGAAGCGTGCCTCGGCCTCGCGGATGTCGCCGCCGAGTCGCTCCTGGGCCTCCATGAGGACCAGGACCTCCTCCTCCATCCGGGCCTTCTCCTGCTTGATCTCCTCGATCTCGATCAAGACCGCGGAGTACTCCTTGTTGGTCTTGACCTCGTAGAGCCGCGCCTCGTTCTTCGAGCGCTTGGCCTGGACGACCTCGAGGTCCTTCTCCTTGGCGCGCTGGTCCTTGCGGGCGGCGTCGAGACGACCCTTGGCCTGCTCGGCGTGCTTCTTGGCTTCGTCGACCGCGGCGTGGATGGCGGCGATCTCCTTGGGGAGCCGCGCGGCGTCCGACTCCAGCGCGGCGATCCGCGTGTCGATCGCCTGCAGATTGATCAGGGTCTGGAGGTTTCCGTCCACTTACCCTCTCTCGATGTCATGACCGCCCGGCACCGCTCACCCTGCCCTCTCCCCGGCGGGGAGAGGGCTCCAGGTGGTGGGCCCACTTGGACTCGAACCAAGACCGGACCGGTTATGAGCCGGGGGCTCTGCCAATTGAGCTATGGGCCCGTCGCTCATGATACCACCGCGCCTCACGACTCCAGGAAGCTCCGGAGCTTCTTGGACCGCGAGGGATGCCGCAGCTTGCGCAGCGCCTTGGCCTCGATCTGGCGGATGCGCTCGCGGGTGACCGCGAAGTCCTGGCCGACCTCCTCGAGGGTGTGCTCGCACCCGTCGGAGAGCCCGAAGCGCAGGCGCAGCACCTTCTCCTCCCGGGGCGTCAGCGAGTTCAGGACCTTGTTGGTCTGCTCCCGCAGGGAGAGCCCGATCATGCTCTCGACCGGCGAGCCGACCTGCTTGTCCTCGATGAAGTCGCCCAGGTGGCTGTCCTCCTCCTCGCCGATGGGGGTCTCGAGCGAGATCGGCTCCTGGGCGATCTTGAGGACCTTGCGGACCTTGTCCACCGGCACTTCCATCTTGATCGCGATCTCTTCCGGGGTGGGCTCCCGCCCCAGCTCCTGGACCAGCTGCCTGGAAGTCCGGATGAGCTTGTTGATGGTCTCGATCATGTGCACCGGGATGCGGATCGTGCGGGCCTGGTCCGCGATGGCCCGCGTGATCGCCTGCCGGATCCACCAGGTGGCGTAGGTCGAGAACTTGTAGCCGCGGCGGTACTCGAACTTGTCGACCGCCTTCATCAGGCCGATGTTGCCTTCCTGGATGAGGTCGAGGAACTGTAGCCCGCGGTTGGTGTACTTCTTGGCGATCGAGATGACGAGGCGCAGGTTCGCCTCCACCATCTCCTTCTTCGCCCGGCTCGCCTCGCGCTCGCCGCGCTGCACCGTCGAGACGATGCGGCGGAACTCCGAGGGCGGCAGGCCCGCCTCGGCCGCGATCAAGCCGATCTCGCCGCGGAGGTCCTTCACCTCCTGGCCATGCCGCTTGATGTAGCTCGCCCAGCCCTTGCCCGAGAGGCGCTGCACGCGCTGGATCCAGCGCGGCGCCAGCTCGTGGCCGAAGTGGTTCTCGAGGAACTCCTGGCGCTTGACGCCGGTGCCCTCGGC
>DATFAJ010000497.1:0-3658 GCA_035254745.1 Candidatus Methylomirabilota bacterium
CATTCCGGACGCCTTCCCCGCTCCCTTCGACATCACGGATCTGGGCGCGGGGGCGGCGGCGATGCGCGCGATCGTGGCCGAGCACGGTCGCCTCGACTGCCTCGTCAACAACGCGGCCGTACGCGACCGCCGGCCCCTGGATGAGATCGGGCCCGAGGACTTCCGCCGGCTGATCGAGACCAACCTGGTGGCGCAGTACGAGCTCTCGCGCGTGGCCGCGCGGCACATGGCGGCCCGCGGCCAGGGGCGGCTCGTCTTCGTCAGCTCGATGGTGGGGCCGCGGTCGTTCCAGGGCGATCCGGCCTACGTGGCCTCGAAGGGCGGGCTCGAGGCCCTGATGCGCGCGCTCGCGGTCGAGCTGGGCCAGAAGGGGATCGCGGCCAACGCGATCGCGCCCGGGTTCTTCCTGACCGACGGCAACGCTCCGTTCTTCTCCCAGCCGCGCGTGGTCGACCTGGCGAAGCGCATCCCGCTCCGACGGTTCGGCCAGCCCGACGAGCTGGTGGGCGCCGCCGTCTTCCTGGCCTCCGACGCCGCCTCCTACATCACGGGCCAGGTCCTGACCGTGGACGCGGGCCTGTCGGTCGCCCTCTAGCCTCTTCACAAAACTTTACCTTCCGGACAAGCCCCGTTCACCTGGAACCGGCAGGCTGAGCTTCGAACGGGACGCTCCACGCGATCCCGCGAAAGGAGATCAGCCATGAGCGACACGACCGAGACCCCTCAGCCCTCCTCCGCGCCCCCGGACAAAAAGCCCAGCGACAGCTCGCGCCGGCGGTTCTTCCGGCGGGCCGCCATCGTCACCGTCATCGCGGGCCTGGCCACCGGGATCGGCCTCAAGGCCCTGGCCTACGGGCACGGCTTCGGGGGCTGGCACCGGGGCGGCTTCATGGGCGGGCCCATCGACCCGGCCCGGCTCGACGAGCACCTCGACCGGATGCTCAAGCACCTGTACGTGGAGGTCGACGCCACCGACGCCCAGAAGCAGCAGCTCGCCCCGATCGTGAAGGCGGCCGTCCGCGACCTGCTGCCGATGCGGGAGCGGATGCGCGACGCCCGCATGCAGGCGGTCGCGCTCCTGTCGCAGCCGACCGTCGACCGGGCCGCGCTCGAGGCCCTGCGGGCCAACCAGCTCCACCTCGCCGAGCAGGCGTCCCGGCGGGTCACCCAGGCGCTGGCCGACGCCGCCGACGTCCTCACACCCGACCAGCGCAAGGCGCTCGCCGAGCGAATCGGCCGCTGGCACGGAGGCCGCGGGTAGACTGATGGCGTGGCCGCCCGGATCCTGCTAGTCGAGGACGATCGGCGCCTCGCCGAGATGCTGACCGAGTATCTCGGCGAGGCGGGATTTCGCGTCACCGTGGAAGGAGACGGGCGAAGCGGGCTCGCCCGCCTCTCCCGCGAGCCGCACGCCGCGGTCGTGCTCGACTTGACCCTGCCCGACATGGACGGCCTCGAGGTGTGCCGGCAGCTGCGGGCCTTCTCCGACACGCCGGTGCTCATGCTGACCGCTCGAGGGGAGTCGATGGACCGCGTGATCGGGCTCGAGGTGGGCGCCGACGACTACCTGCCCAAGCCGTTCGAGCCCCGCGAGCTGCTCGCGCGGCTGCGCGCGATCCTCCGCCGGACCGACCGGGCGCGCGGGTCCACCACCCTGCGCTTCGGCCGGCTCGAGATCGATCGCGACGCCCGGGCCGTGCGGCTGGATGGGGCGGAGCGGAGCCTCACCGCCCACCAGTTCGCGCTGCTGGTGGCGCTCGCCGAGCGGGCGGGCCGCGTGCTCTCGCGCGAGGCCCTCATGGACCTGGTGCGGGGCGAGGACCTCGAGGCCTTCGATCGGTCGATCGACGTCCACGTCTCGCGCATCCGCGCGGTGATCGAGGACGACCCCAAGCGGCCGCGCCGACTCCTCACCGTGCGCGGTGCGGGCTACGTCTTCGCCCGGCAGCAGGACTGATGCGCCGACTCTACCTGCGCATCTACGCCGCGGTCCTCGCGAGCCTGGTGGCCTTCGCGCTGGTGGCCGGACTGCTCTGGCACCTGCTCGGCGCGGGAGGACCCGGCGGCTACGCCTTCGAGGTGGCCGGCGTGCTCGCGCAGAACGTGCTGCCGCCGGTCGACGCACCCGCGGTCCTGCAGCAGGCCGCCCTCGAGCGACTCGCGGCGAATCTGCGCGCCGACGTCGGCCTCTTCGCCGCCGACCGGAGTCTTCTCGCGAGTGTCGGCGGACCCGTCCCCGCCCCCGGCCCGGGCCGCGAGCACGGCGGCTGGATGCGGATGTGGGGCCGCCCGGCCGGCGTGATCCACCTGCGTGACGGCCGGTGGCTGGTGGCGCGCGTGCGGCCCGAGCACCGTCCCTCGAGCGCGCCCTTCTTCCTCACGCTCGCCCTCCTCGCCGCGGCCGTCGGCGTCGGCGCCTACCCGGGGGTACGGCGCCTCACCGCCCGCCTCGAGCGCCTGCAGGCGGGTGTCGAGTCCCTCGGCGCCGGGCGCCTCTCGGCGCGCGTGCGCGTGGAAGGGCACGACGAGGTCGCCCGCCTCGCGGAGAGCTTCAACCGCGCCGCCGCGCGCATCGAGGAGCTGGTCTCCGCCCACAAGACGCTCCTCGCCAACGCGTCTCACGAGCTCCGCACCCCGCTCACCCGCATCCGCATGGCGCTGGAGCTGTCGCGGGACGGCGTGGACCCGAAGCGCCGGCTCGACCTGGAGCGTGACATCGCGGAGCTCGACACGCTGATCGACGAGATCCTGCTCGCCAGCCGGCTGGACGCGATCGAGGCGCGCGAGGTCGACGAGGACGTGGACCTGCTCGCCCTCGCCAGCGAGGAGTGCGCCCGCTACGAGCAGGCCGCGCTGGAGGGCGAGCCCGCCCTCGTGCGGGGCGACCCCCGGCTGCTACGCCGGATGATCCGGAACCTGCTCGAGAACGCGCGGCGCCACGGCGCGCCGCCGGTCGACGTGCGGGTGCGCCGGGTCGGCCCCGCGGTCGAGCTGACGGTGCGCGATCGCGGCCCCGGCATTCTCGACGCCGCGGGCGAGGACGCCTTCCGTCCGTTCCGGCGGCTCGGAACGACCGAGGCCAGCGGGGCCGGTCTCGGGCTCGCCCTGGTGCGGCAGATCGCGCGCCGCCACGGCGGGGAGGCGCGCTACCTGGGCCACGACCGCTCCGGGAGCTGCTTCGAGGTGACGCTGCCGAGCGCCCCACCCGGCTAGGTCGCCCGTCGGCCCGGTCGGGCCGCGAGCGGATGCAGCACGTCGATCGCCCATCCCAAGTCCAGGCGCTCCCCCAGCCATCCCGCGCGGCCCGTGCGCGCGTCGAGCCGGAGCCCCTGCGCCGCGTGCTCCTCTCGGAGCCTCTCCACTGGATCGGCGGGTAGTGACGGCGGCGCGGGCACCTCGGGCAGCAGGCGACCATCCGGCCGAAGGAACTGGAGCACGCCGTCGGGAGCGCGCTCGATCCGGTAGCCTTCCTCGTGAACCGAGCGGTGATGGCGGCGACACAGTAGCGCCAGATTCGACAGCGTGGTCGGGCCGCCCTGCGCCCAGTGGCGCACGTGATGGCTCTCGCCGAACCGAACATGGCAGCCGGGGAAGCGACAGCTGCGGTCCCGATGGAGCAGCGCCCGCCGCAGCCGCCGGCGGGATCGTCCGCGTACGG
>DATFAJ010000498.1:0-2363 GCA_035254745.1 Candidatus Methylomirabilota bacterium
GTCCGATCCGCCATTTATTGCTTCCGGGTGGGGATTGTGTTACTCGGAATGTTCATGATCACTCGTACGCCGGCTTTTCCTTCGCTCGCCCGCATCGCGCTCGTGCTCGCGGGCTGCCTGGCCATCGCGTCTCCCGCCGAGGCCTACCTCGATCCGGGGACGGGCAGCATGCTCCTCTCGGCGGTGATCGGGGTGGCGGCGGCGGTCGGCCTCGCGGTGAAGATGTTCTGGTACCGGATGCTCGGGCTGATCCGCGGCAAGGCGCGCGGCTCCCGGCCGGGAGTGATGGACGGCTCCCCCTCTGCGGACGAATAGCCCGTCCGGCCGGTGGGGATCTGGCAGGACTGGACCAGCTACCGCCGTTTCCAGAAGCTCCCGGCCCGCGACCGCAACCTGGTCTTCTACTCCGAGACCCACCAGGACTGGCATCATCTCCAGCCGCTCATCGACGTCCTGATCGGGCCGCTCGGGCGCACCGTCTGCCACGTCACCTCCGAGCCCTCGGTGCCGCTGCCCCCCGCCGCGCCCGGCCTGCACGCCTTTCGCATCCGGTCGGGCGCCCTCTGCACGTGGCTCTTCCAGACGCTCCAGGCCGACGTGATGGTGCTGACCATGCTCGACCTGCAGAACTTCCAGCTGAAGCGCTCGCTCCACCCCGTGCACTACTGCTACGTGTTTCACAGCATGGGTAGCACCCACATGGTGGACCACGAGAACTCCTACGATCACTACGAGAGCCTGCTCTGCGCCGGCCCGCACCACGTCGCGGAGATCCGCCGGCGCGAGGAGCTCGCCGGCCTGCCGCCCAAGCACCTCTTCGCCTACGGTTACCCGCGCCTCGAGCGGCTGGTCGCCGCGGAGGCGGCGCGCGCGCCGCGGCCCGGCGGCCCGCCCACCGTGCTGCTCGCCCCGACGTGGGGCCCGCAATCGACCCTGCCCGTCTGCGGTGAGCCCCTGATCGCGGCGCTGCTCGGCGCGGGCGTCCGGGTGGTCCTGCGGCCGCACTACCAGACCACGCGGCTCGCCCCGCGGCTCGTCGAGGGCCTGATCGCCCGGTTCGGGGCGGACCCCGGCTTTCGCCACGTGGACCGCATGGAGGAGAGCGACTCCCTGTTCGACTCCGACCTGCTGATCAGCGACTGGTCCGCGATGGCGATCGAGTACGCGCTCGGCCTGGGCCGGCCGGTGCTCTTCGTCGACGTCCCGCCCCGGGTGCGCAACCCGAAGTACGCCGAGCTCGGCCTCGAGCCGATGGAGATGCGCATCCGACGCGAGCTCGGGACGATCCTACCGCTCGACCGCCTGGCCGACGCGCCCCGCTACGTGGCCGACCTCCTGCGGGACGCGGAGACCTTTCGCAAGCGCAGCGTCGCGCTCCGGGAGGAGTGGGCCTTCAACTTCGGCCGGAGCGTCGAGGCGGGCGCCCGCGAGATCGCGCGACTCGCCGAGCAGCAGCGGGGCCGCGGGGCGGTCGGCCGCGCGCGATGACGTCGCGGCGCCGGCTGCTGCGCTGGGCGCACTGGTTCACCGCGGTGCACGCGGGCCTGCTCGGCCTCATCGGCCTGCGCTACCTCTGGCTCTACATGCGGCTGTCCCCGACGGTGGCCTGGGTCTACGCGCCCCTCGGGTACGTCGGCCACATCGCGGTGCTCGCCTACCTGCCGATCCTCCTGGTGGTGGTCCCGCTCATC
Source organism: Candidatus Methylomirabilota bacterium (assembly GCA_035254745.1). Classification (GTDB taxonomy): domain Bacteria; phylum Methylomirabilota; class Methylomirabilia; order Rokubacteriales; family CSP1-6; genus CAMLFJ01. The sequence goes on from DATFAJ010000498.1 coordinate 1,692, forward strand.
CTGCTGCTCCCGCGGCCGCGCGTGGTGATGCCGGTGGGGGTGGCGTTGGCCAGCGCGGCGGCCGGCTTCCTGATGCTCGACAGCCTGGTCTTCGCGGAGAACCGCTACCACCTCGGCATCCTGACCGCCACCCTGCTGGCTCCGCAGACGTGGCTCTTCCTCGGGGTCTACTTCGCGCTCGGCCTGGCCATCGAGGGAATGCTCGCGCGCGCGGTATGGCGCCGCACCGAGACCGTCCCCACCCGGCCCGTCGGCCGCTACCTGGCCCTGGGGCTCGTCCTGTGCTTCGCGGCGGCGAACCTCATGCACGCGTGGTTCGAAGCCCGCTACGACGTCGCGGTGACCTCGTTCACCCGCTACCTCCCGCTCTACTTCCCGCTGCGCGACACCAAGCTGCAGGGCCGCCTGGGCCTCCTGGATCCCCGCGCCGCGCGCGAGCGGGGGGTCCTGGCCGCGCTCGGCCAGCCCCCGGCGGGCGAGCTGCAGTATCCGCTCCGCCCCTTGACCTGCTCGCCGCCCCGACCGATGCCCAACGTGCTCATCGTCGTCATCGACGCGATGCGGGCGGACGTCCTCACCCCCGAGTACGCCCCGCGCATGAGCGAGTTCGCCCGCGGGGCGACCCGCTTCGCCTCCCACTACAGCGGAGGCAACTCTTCGCGGGCCGGCATG
>DATFAJ010000499.1:0-6700 GCA_035254745.1 Candidatus Methylomirabilota bacterium
CCAAGGTGGCCGAGTTCAAGAATCCCGCCACGGGCGATGTCGGCCGGTGTATCCCGAACAAAGAGGCGGCGATGATGGGCGGGATCGGGCTGATGAGCGAAGGGGACCGCTACGCCTCGTGCAAGACCGACTTCGAGCGTAGAGGTTGCGTGCGCACCCCCGAGGGCCAGGAGTCGGAGGAGACGAAGCAGGTGATCCGGGACATCGATGCGGCTCGGGCGGCGTCGATTCGCAAGCAGTAGGCGCGCAGATCCGCCGGGCGATCGCCCGATCAGGCTCGGCGGGGCCCGGTGTCCCGCAGGTCGAGCGGGATCTCCTCCTCGAGCTGGGCCTGGCGAGCGTGGCGCGCGAGCGCGGCCCGCACCGCGTCCGGAGTGCGGAAGAGCACGCCCACCGCCAGCACCACCAGCGCGCCGACCATCGCCCACCAGGTGAACGCGACCTCGGGGATCCACGCGGGCTGCTGAAGGGTCCCGGCCAGGCCGAGCCACGGCGCGATCTCGTTCAGGATCGTGAGGTGCAGCTTGCCGACCACCACGGTGGCGGCGAGGCCGGCGGTGATGGCGAGCATGTTGCCCGCGTCGGAGCCGCGGCGGGTCGTGAACATCCCGATCAGGAAGACCCCGAGCATGGGCCCCAGGATGAAGCCGGCGATGCCGAGCACGACCGGGATGATGCGCACGTCGGGGCTCGTGACCTTGGCGTAGGCGAACGCGCCCGCGATCACCACCATCAGCCCGGCGAACACCACCGTGAACCAGCGGGCCGCCCGCACGTAGTGCGTCTCGCTCCGGCCCGGCACCCACCGGATGTACCAGTCGTTGGTGGCGCTGGTGGCGAGCGCGTTCAGCGCGGCCGAGAACGAACCCATGGCGGTGGCGAAGACGCCGGCGACCACGAAGCCCCGCACGCCCACCGGCATGACGTTGAGAATGTAGGAGGCGAAGACGTCCGCGGTGGCCTGGGGCCGGAACGTCGGATCTTGTTGATAGTAGACGAAGAGCAGGATGCCGATGAACACGAAGGCGCCCGCCACCGGCAGGTCCATGAACGCGGCGGTGATCAGGCTGCGGCGCGCCTTCTGGTGGGTCTCCGCGGTCAGCATGCGCTGGACCATGTCCTGGTCGGTGCCGAAGGCGGCCATGTTGCCGAGGGTGGCGCCGACGAGGGCGGAGAAGAGCGTGTAGTCGCTGGCCAGGACGAGCTTCACGTAGTCCCAGAGGCCCATCGCGGCGAGGCGGTGGCTCTCCCGCCACTGGGCCACGCGGTCCGCCTCGAAGCCGTGGAGGAAGTAGCCCTCGTGCGTGGTCAGCTGGGGGACGGCCCGGATCACCTCGGAGAGCCCGCCCACGTGCGCGAGCAGGGTGCCGATGGCCACCAGCGCGCCGCCGAACATCAGGCACGCCTGGATCACGTCGGTCCAGATGACCGCCTTGATCCCGCCCACCGCGGTGTAGAGGCACGTCACGACGGTGAGCGCGATGATCGCCACCAGGTACGGCCCCGTGGTGGTCACGCCCTCCTGGCCGAACTGCGGCTGCGCGCCCCCGACGAAGAGGCGATAGGCCAGCACCATGACCAGCGAGGGGATGAACAGGCGCGTCCCGGAGGCGAGCGTGCGCATGAACAGGAACAGGGCCGAGACGTAGGCCTTCGTCCACGGGCCGAAGCGCACGCCGAGATAGTCGTAGACGGTGTAGACCTTGAACGTGTAGTAGGGCTTGAGGAAGACGTGGCCGACCACCACCCGGCCGAGGATGAGCCCGACGATGATCTGCACGTAGGCGAAGCTCCGGGTGGTGTACCCCTCGCCCGGCACGCCGAGAAAGGTGGCCGCGCTGGTCTCCGCCGCGATGATCGAGGCCATAACCGCCCACCAGGGCACGCGCCGGCCCGCGAGCGCGAAGTCGCTCAGGCTCTTGTCCCGCCGGCCCAGGTAGAGCCCGATGCCGGTGATCATCGCGAAGTAGGCGCAGACGATGGCGCCGTCGATCAGGAGGTGCGCCTCGCGCGCCGGCATGGACATGGCTCATTATCGCGGACGCGGCGCCGGGAGCCGCCAAACTGCGGCGGCGATCCTTGCCGCTGGTCGCGGCGGTGGTCTATGATCCTCAGCCGGGACCACCAGATGACGAGGCTTCCCGGGCGGCGATCCACGGCCCTCCTGGCGCTCATCGCCTCGCCCGACACCGCGGCGAGCGCGCCGCGCCCATCCCTCGACGTCGTGGGAGTCGGCCGCTGACCCTGGCGGCCCGGGGATCCGACCCCCGCGCGCGGGTGCTGCGCGCGATGCTCGTCGGCCTGCTGGTCTCGGTGGCGGTGACCGCGCTGTCGCGCACCGGCGTGCTCTCGGGCTGGGAGACCCGCGCGGTCGACGCCTTCCTCTTCCTGCGCGAGCGCGTGCCCGCTCCCGAGATCGTGCTCGTGCTCATCGACGACGACGCCTTCGTGGCCCTGGGCCAGCACCAGCCCCTCTCCCGCCGCTACGTGGCCGACCTCGCCGACTTCCTGCTCCGGAGCGGCGCACGCGTGGTGGCCTTCGACCTGGTGGTCACCACGCCGTCGACACCGGCCGACGACCAGGCGCTGGTCGACGTCGCGCGGCGCTGGAGCGATCGCCGACCGGGCGCGCTGGTCTTCGCCTCGCTCGCGATGCCCGAGGTCGGCCGCGGCGCCTACGTCCAGCTGCCGCTGTTCTCTCCCGAGCTCGCCGTCCTGACCGGCTTCGCCAACGCGCCGCTCGGGGTCGACGGCGTCGTGCGCCGCTTCAGCCCGCTGCTGCCCGCCCCGGGCGGCGGGCGGCTGCCCGGCCTGTCGCTGGCCACGCTCGCGGGCTCGGTCGGCCTGGCTCCGCGCGATCTCGCCGCGCACCTCGCGGCCCCGCGCGGGGGCCTTCCGTTGCCGGTGCGCGACGACCACGGCCGGATCGCGCGGGCCGAGGTCTCTCTCGGCCAGCTCGCGGGTCCGCCGTGGCGCATCGACTACACCGGACCGCCCGGCGCCTTCACCTCGTTCCCGAGCGAGCCGCTGATCGCGCTCGCGCGCGGGGGGGCCGAGCCCGATCCGGACAACCCGTTCCGCGACCGCATCGTGCTGGTGGGCGCCACGTTCGTGGAGAGCCGCGACTTCTTCCCGACCCCGACCGGGCCGATGCCGGGCGTGGAGATCCAGGCCCACATGGTGAACACGCTGCTCTCGCGGCGGACGCTCCTGCCTCCGCCGTGGTACCTCAACGTGGCGCTGCTCACGATCGTGTGCGTGTCGATCTCGGTGCTCTCGCTGTGGCTCCGGCCCGCGTGGCTCGCGCTGGTCGGGCTGGTCCTGGTGGCGGGGATGGTCGCGGCGAGCTACGAGGCCTACACCCGCGGCGGCTACTGGCTCGACTTCCTCGCGCCGCTCCTCGGCACGCTCGCCTACCTGCAGGGCGCGCACTGGGTGCGCCGTCGCCGGCTCCGCTCCGCGTTCGGCCAGTACGTGAGCCCGCAGGTGATGGACCAGGTCCTGCGCACCGGCGCCCCGCTGGGCGGCGAGGTGCGACGGGTCACGGTGATGATGTCGGACCTGCGCGGGTTCACCACGATGTCCGAGCGCCTGCCCCCGGAGGTGGTCTCGGCGATGATGAACGAGTACTTCACCGCGATGGTCGACGTGATCCTGGCCCACCGCGGCCTCGTGCAGGACTTCATCGGCGACGCGATCATGGCGGTCTTCGGTGCCCCCCTCGACGACCCCGAGCACTGCTGGCACGCCGCCCGCACCGCGGTCGGGATGCACGCGGCGCTCGAGGCGCTCAACCGGAAGTGGGAGGCGGAGGGCCGGGGCCCGCTGGCCATGGGCATCGCGGTGCACACCGGGGTGGTCTTCGCGGGCACCCTGGGCGCCCCGCGCAAGAAGAAGTACGCGGTGCTGGGCGACACCGTCAACCTGACCTCGCGCATGGAGGGGTTGAATCGCGACCTCGGCACCGGCATTCTGATCAGCGGCGCCGCCCTGGCCGTGCTCCGGGACCGCGTGGTGGCCCGGGACCGCGGGAGCGTGACCGTGAAGGGGCGGAGCGAGCCGGTGGAGATCCACGAGCTCGTGAGCCTGGAGGAGGCCTGACGCGATGACCCTGGTGACCAAGGTGGTCCTGCTCCTGTTCCTGGCGGCCCCGCTCGCGCCGGTCCTGCCGGCCCTCGCCCAGAGCGCGGAGACCGCGGCGGTCATCACCGAGCTCAAGCCGGGACGGGGCCGCGTGGAGGTGAAGGCGGCGGCGGGCGGCGACTGGAAGCCGGCGCGCCCGCTGCTCGCGCTGCGGGCCGGCGACGCGGTGCGCACGAGCGACAACGCGACCGCGGTGGTGCTCCTCTCCGGCGGGCGCGGGACGGTGCGGGTCGAGGGGGCGACCGGCACGTTCACGGTGCCGGGCGCGGCCGCGGCGGGCCAGGGACAGAAGGCACGGGCCCTGGTGGAGGCGAGCCTGGGCTTCCTGGCCGGGACCACCAAGGAGTCGTCGCAGGCGGTGCTCGCCACCCGCAGCGCGGCGCGCCCGCCGATCATCGTGAGCCCGCGCAACGGGCGCGTGCTGCCGGAGACGCTCGCGTTCGAGTGGCTCGGCAGCCGCTTCACCCGCTACGCGGTCCGCGTGGCCGGTCCGGACGGGGCGGTGATCGAGCGCCGCGAGGTCACCGGCGCCGGCTGGGAGTACCCGGCCGGCGCGCCCGCGCTCGCCCCCGGCGTGCGCTACACCCTGCAGGTCACCGGCCCCGGCCACCCGCCGCAGATGGTGTGGTTCGAGCTCGTGGACGCGGAGCGGGCGCGCGCGGTCGCGGGAGACCTGGCCGGGCTCGAGCAGGAGCTGGGCGCCTCGGTGTCGCCGACCTCGCGCGCGGTGCTGCGGGCGGGCCTGCTCGCGCGCGAGGGGCTGCTGCACGACGCGCGCCGTGTGGTGGTCGCGGCCCTCGCGACCGACCGCGACGAGCCGACGCTGCACCTGCTGCTGGGCGACCTCTACACGCGCACCGGCCTCACCGACCTCGCGGCCGAGTCGTTCGACGAGGCCCAGTTCCTGATGTCCAAATAAAAACCCTCTCCCCCGAGAGGGGGAGAGGGCAGGGTGAGGGGGCGCGGTGGTGCCGCCGAAGCCCTACCGCGCGTCGGCGACCTGTCCCTTCTCGCGCAGCCGCCGCAGCAGATCCGCGAACGACCCGGCCTTGATGATGCGATCGAACTGGCTGCGATAGGTGCCGACCAGGCTCACGTTCTCGATGAGGACGTCGTAGGCGCTCCAGCTGTCGTTGACCCGGTGCAGGCGGTACTCCACCGGGATCTGCGAGCCCTTCGCGGTGACGACCTGCGACCGCACGCTCGCCTCGTCGCCGTCCACGTGCTCCCCGGTGTAGGCGATGGCCTCGCCCGCGTAGCGGTCGATCTTGCCGATGTAGGAGCGCGCGATCAGGTCGGTGAACAGCCGCACGAACTCCTCGCGCTCGGCGGCGGTGCGATCCGTCCAGTGACGGGCGAGCGCGCGGCGGGACATCTCGGTGAAGTCGAAGAGCGAGTCGGCCGCGCGGCGGATCTCCACGCGGCGGCGCTCGGCGGACTCGGCAGTGGTCCCGGCGGTCTGGCTGAGGCCCTGCAGCGCCTCGTCCACCCGGGCCTTCACGGTCTCGGTCGGCGTGATGGCCTGCGCCGCGGTCGCCGCGGTCAGGCACACGAGCAGCGCCACCGTCATGTTCATCAGGGCACGTCGCATAACTCCTCCTCGATTGGGTCTCTACGAACCACGCTGTCCGATAGGACGGGTCCAGCCCGCGGGTATTCCCACGATACCGTGCTTTCGCTTTTGATGCCCGGCGGGGGACAATAGCGCTCATGAATCGCGGCCTTGCGCGAAGCCGGTCCGACCGCCCTATCGTGGTCGTGGATCTCGGGGGCACGTGGGTGCGCGTCGCGGCCTCCCGACCCGCCGGTCGCGCCTACCGGGGACGGACGCCGGGGGTGGCGGGCCTGCCCGCGCTGCTCGATCGGCTGTGGCGACGCTGGCGGCTGACACGCCGGGACCTGGACGCGCTCGGCGTGGCCTCGCGTGGGATCTGGACCGCGGCCGAGCGACGGGCGCTCGCGCGGCGACTGCGTCGGTTCGCCCCTCGCGTCGTGGTGATCTCCGACGTCGAGGCGGCCTATCTCGGCGCGCTCGGAGAGACCGCGGGCGTGCTCCTGCTCGCCGGCACCGGCTCCATCGCGCTCGGCCGTGATCGCCGGGGCCGCTTCACCCGCGCGGGCGGCCTCGGTCCCCTGCTGGGCGACGACGGCTCCGCGTTCGCGCTCGGCCGCGCGTGGCTCCGCTCCGACTCGATGGCGCCCGCCCGCGTGCGAGGCATCGTCACCGCGCCGGACGCGATCGCCCGCGTCGCGGCCCTCGCCCCGGCGGTGCTGCGGCGGGCGCGCCGCGGCCACCGGGCAGCGCGCCGCATCGTGGCGGACGCCCAGCGGGCCCTCGCCGAGCTCGTCGTGCGCGCGGCGCCCCGTATCGGCCCGGGGCGGCGGATCCCGGTGAGCTGGGCCGGCGGGCTCCTGGACGATCCCCGGTTCCGCGCGGGCGTCTGGCGCGCGCTCCGGCGACGGGGCCTGCCCGTCGCGCCCACACCTCCGGCGGCGGCCGCCGCCGCGCCCGAGGCGTGGCGCTCCGTGCTCTGAGCGAGACCCCCTAACACCGGAC
>DATFAJ010000500.1:0-2362 GCA_035254745.1 Candidatus Methylomirabilota bacterium
ATGTCCATCATCTGGCCCTTCCACGCGAAGGCGCCCGCGCCGCGGCGGGCGTGCTCCTCGAAGGCGGCGATGAGGGCGACCGCGTCCTCCGCGTCGGCCTTCGACGGGGTGAACTCCGAGTTGATGACCTCGATCTGCCCCGGGTGGATGGAGATCTTGCCGCTGAAGCCCATCGCCACTCCCTCGCGGCACTCCCGGCGCAGGCCCTCGAGGTCCGCGATGTCGGTGTACACGGTGTCGAGCGACTCCACGCCGGCCGCCGCCGCGGCCACCGCGCACATCACGCGCGCGTAGCGGGGGATGTCGAGGTAGCCGCCCGCCGCGTCGCGCGTGCGGGGCAGGCCCATCGCGGCGGAGAGGTCCTCGATGCCCCACGACACCGCCACCGTGCGGGGGCTCGCGGTCGCGATCTCCTGGATGTTGAGCAGGCCCTCGGGCGTCTCGGTGGCGATCAGGACCAGGCGCGTCGAGCCGAACGGCACGCCGTGGGCCTGCTCCTGCGCGTCGAGCAGGGCCGCGACCCGGCGCACGTCCTCGGCCCGGCGCGGCTTGGGCACCACGTAGCCGTCCGGGCGGCCCGCGATGGTCTCCGCGATGTCGGCCTCCGCGTGGTCGGTGAACACCGGGTTCATCCGCACCCAGCGCTCGCGGCCACCGAAGTCGAGGTGCTGGAGCCAGCCGCGGACGATGGGCCGGGTGGCCGCCTTGCGGTCGGGGGTGACCGCGTCCTCCAGGTCCAGGATGAGGCCGTCGGCGGGCAGGGTCAGGGCCTTGGCGATCATCTTCTCGTTCCCGCCCGGCACGAAGTGGAGCGAGCGGCGCATCGCTCAGGCGGAGCGACGGCGCATCATGGCGGCGCGTCGGCAGCGCATCACCACGTCGCCGTGCTGGTTCTTCGCACGGTGCTCGAAGATCACCACGCCCCACTGCGGCCGCGACTTCGACTCGCGCTTCTCCACCACCTCGGTCTCCGAGTAGATGGTGTCGCCGTGGAAGACCGGCTTCGGGAACTCCACCTTCTCGAAGCCCAGGTTGCCGACGGTGGTGCCGAGCGTGGTCTCGCCGACGCTCAGACCTACCGCGATGCCCAGGGTGAGCAGGCTGTTGACGAGGGGCTTGCCGAACTCGGCCTTCTGGGCCGCGTGGAAGTCGAGGTGCAGCGGCTGCGGGTTCATGGTGAGGCAGGTGAAGAACACGTTGTCCGACTCGGTGATGGTGCGTCCCGGCTGATGCTGGAAGGTCTGGCCCACCAGGAGCTCCTCGAACAGCTTGCCCGCCATCGGTCCTCTCTCCTTGGAGCCGCGCCTCAGGCGGCGCCCAGCTCCGCGAGCACCCGGGCGCTCGACTCGACCCGGCCCAGCAGGCGCTGGAAGTTGTGGCAGGCCGCGTCGTGCAGCGCGGGGCTCGCCGCGCCGCAGCCGTCCTCCACCAGCACGCAGCGGAACCCGCGATCGGCCGCGTCGCGCGCGGTGCCCTCGACGCACGAGTTGGTGGAGACCCCGGTGAACAGGAGCTGGTCCACGCCCCACGCGCGCACCAGGCGCTCGAAGCCCGAGGAGTGGAACGCGCTCATGGTCGTCTTGTTGAGCACCGCCTCGCCGGGCCGCGGGGCGAGCGCGTCCAGGATCTCGTGCTCGCGCCGGCCCCGGGTGTTGCCGATCGCCTCCGCCATCGGCCGCATGTGGGGCGGCAGGTCGCTGTAGTCGGGCAGCTCCGAGCCCACCGTGAGGTACACGATCCGCAGCCCGTGGGCCCGGAAGGCGGCGAGCAGGCGCTGGATGGTCGGGACCAGCACCCACTCGATGCGGTCGAAGCGGGCGGTCCCCTGCTCTGGGCGTCTCTGGTCCTTGAGCAGGCGGCCCAGGCCCTCGTGCCGCGACGCGCTCGCGTACTGCATGTCCACCACCACCAGCGCAACGCGCGCCGCCTCGAGCCGGAAGCCCGGATTGAACTGCCCGGCGTAGTCCGTCATGCCGCCCGGGCGGGCTAGCAGGCCGGGCGGCGAAGCACCGCCGGATCGATGCGGCGGGCCACCCACCGTCCGTCGGACGGGCTGCCGAGCAGGCGGCCCCGCTCCGCGATCACCTTGCCGCGCAGCAGCGTCATGACCGGCCAGCCCGAGACCGGCCAGCCTTCCCAGGGGCTGTAGTCCGTGACGTGGAAATCCTCGCGCGCGAGCGTCTTCCGGATGGTCGGGTCGATCAGCACCAGGTCCGCGTCGCTCCCGGGGGCGATGACGCCCTTCTTCGGGTAGAGGCCGAGGATCCGCGCCGCGTTGGTGGCAGTGACGTCGGCGAAGCGGGTGAGCGACATGCCGCGCTTGACCACGCCCTCGGTGAAGCCGATGCCGATCCGCGCCTCC
>DATFAJ010000501.1:0-4343 GCA_035254745.1 Candidatus Methylomirabilota bacterium
GCCGCGCGGGTAGCTCCACACGACGACGACGAGGCCGTGCGCCTTCGCCTCCTCGGTGATGGCGCGCAGGTGCTCGTACTGCACGTTACGGGCGTCCGACGCCGGGTAGATCGTGTAGCCGACCGCGGCGCAGCCGAGGCGCACCGCGTCCTTCACCGACCCGGTCACTGCCGAGGCAGGCTCGAGCTTGCTCATCGAGTCGGAGTTGTTGAGCTTGAGGATGAGGGGGATCTCCATCGCGTAATTGCCGGCGATCGCCTCCAGGAAACCGAGCGGGGCGGCGTACGCGTTGCAGCCAGCCTCGATGGCCAGCTGCACGTGGTAGTCCGGGTCGTAGCCCGGGGGATTGGGGGCGAAGGAGCGGGCCGGGCCGTGCTCGAAGCCCTGGTCCACCGGGAGGATGACGAGCTTGCCGGTGCCGGCGAGCCGCCCATGATTGAGCAGCCGGGCGATGTTGGTGCGCGTGCCGGGGCTGTCACTGCTGTACCAGCTCAGGATCTCCTTCACTCGCGATTCCATGGGGTGCCCTTTCTGTCCGGTTGCGGAGGTTATCGACGGTAGAACTCGTCGGCCGTCGCCACGTCCTCGGGGCTGCCCAGGATGACGGCCGCTCGCTGGTGATACTCGGTGGGGACGAGGTCGAGCACCCGCCCGAAGCCGGTGCTGGCCCGCCCGCCCGCCTGCTCCACGATCATCCCCATCGGGGCGACCTCGTAGAGCAGCCGGAGCTTGGCCTTGGGCTTCTTGGGATCGCTCCAGTCCGCCGGGTACATGAAGAGCCCGCCGTCCAGGAGAGTGCGGTGCACGTCGGCCACCATCGCCCCCGAGTAGCGGAGCGAGTAGGGCCGGCCACTCGGCTTGTCGGGCGTCTTCAGGTGCTCCACGAAGGCGCGCTGGCCGGGATGCCAGGAGTGGAGATTGCCCTCGTTGATGCCGTAGGTCTTGCCGCGCCGGGGAATGCGCATGTCGGGATTGGTCAGCAGGAACTCCCCGGTCTCCTCGTTGAGCGTGAAGCCGTGCGTGCCCTGCCCCACCGTGTAGACCAGCGTGGTGGCGGGACCGTACATCACGTAGCCGGCCGCGATCTGCTCGGTGCCGGGCCCGAGCGCCGCCGGCCCCGCGGGGCTCTTGCCCTCCGACGCGCGCACCCCGAAGATCGTGCCCACCGAGCCGTTGACGTCGAGGTTCGACGAGCCGTCGACCGGGTCGGTGCACACCACGAGGGCGTTTGCGCCGCCCGCCTCTTCCATCTCGATGGCCTCCGGCGCCTCCTCGGAGATGACGGCGGCGCAGACGCGGGTCTCGCGGAGCGCGGCCACCATGATCTCGTGCCCCCACACGTCGAGCTTCTTCACCTGGTCGCCGGTGAAGTTGGCGCCACCCGCGTAGCCGAGACGATCGCGCAGCGCGGCGTGCGCCAGCTCCTGCGCGATGACCGCGGCGACGCGACCGATGCGGCCCACCACGACCGAGACGTTGGAGTGTGCGGGGCCCAGCGAGGTCTGTTGGCGCGCGAGATGTTCCGATAGCGTCATCGGCGAATCAGCCATGGAATCCTCTCGTCGTGGAGTCGGATGGCGCGATGCAGGGCGCCTTTTCACGATGCTAGACGATCGGTTGTGCCCAGTCAACACGCCGCGCCGTCCCGATGAGTCAGGTGCGTCTCACGTGGCGCATCTCTTGCGTGCCTCGTCGGGACTTGTGATTAGATGCAGCGATCATGAGCCCCGCCCCGGGTCGCTGGCGAGCGCTCGGCCTGCTGTCCCTGGCCGAGCTGCTCGCGCTGTCGCTGTGGTTCAGCGCCTCCGCGGTCCTCCCGGCCCTCTCGCGCGAGTGGGCCCTGGGCGACGCGGGGCGGGCGGGCCTGACGATCGCGGTGCAGGCCGGCTTCATCGTGGGCACGCTCGCGGCCGCGCTCACCAATCTCCCCGACGTCGTGTCTCCGCGCGCGCTCATGATGTGGGGCGCGCTGGCCGGCGCGGTGATCAATGCCGTGCTCGCGCTCGGGACCGATCACCTGGGACCGGCCCTGGTCCTGCGCTTTCTCACCGGGGTCTGCCTGGCCGGCACCTACCCGCCCGCCATGAAGATCGCCGCCACCTGGTTTCGAGAGGGGCGCGGCCTGGCCATCGGGCTGCTGGTCGCCGCGCTCACCGTGGGCTCCGCCACCCCGCACCTCATCCGCGGCCTCACCGAGCTCCCCTGGCGCCACACCCTGCTCGCGGCCTCGGTCCTGGCCGCGGGGGGCGCGCTCGCGGTCACCCTCGTCACGGAAGGCCCGTATCGCTTCCCCCCTGCCCGCTTCGATCTCCACATGGCCACCGCGGTGCTGCGCGAGCGCGGCCCCCGGCTGGCCTGCCTCGGCTACTTCGGGCACATGTGGGAGATCTATGCCATGTGGACCTGGCTCGGCGTGTTCCTGGCCGCGAGCCTGGAGGCGCGCGGCGGCGGGAGCTTCGCCGGGCTCAACGCGAGCGCCGCGACCTTCGCGTGTGTCGGCCTGGCCGGCGGCCTCGGCGCCTACGCGGGCGGGGCCCTGGCCGACCGCTGGGGTCGCACCGCGCTCACCATGGCGGCCATGGCCCTGTCCGGCCTCTGCGCGCTGCTGATCGGCTTCACCTTCGCCGGCCCGCCGGTCGCGACCCTCCTGGTGGCCTTCGCGTGGGGGGGCACGGTGGTCGCGGACTCGGCGCAGTTCTCGACCGCAGTGACCGAGCTGGCTCCCGCCGCCTATGTCGGGACCGCGCTCACCACCCAGACCTGCCTGGGTTTTGCGCTGACCATGGCCTCCATCTGGCTCATCCCACCCGTGGTCGGGCTTGTCGGCTGGCGCTGGGCCTTCGGCATGCTGGCGATCGGTCCCGCCCTGGGCGTGCTGGCGATGGCCCGGCTCCGGGCCCTGCCCGAGGCCGCGGGCATGGCGGGCGGCCGCCGCTGATCCCGCGCATCCAGGCGGGGTCGGCGAACATCAAAGAAGGTAGGAGGCAGTCGCCATGAGGATCGCGATGAAGCGCCTGCTGCTCGTCACGATGGCGGTGCTGGCCCTGGCCGCCGGGAGCCCCGCCCGGCCGGCCGCGGCCCTGAGCGCGACGTCGAGCGTGGACGCGCGGATCCGGCTCGACTGGGAGGTCGGGACCACGCGGGGAGGCCGCCCGGTGATCCAGGGCTATGTCTACAACGACTACGGGCGCCCCGCCTCCGACGTGCAGCTGCTGGTCGAGACCCTGGACGCCTCCGGCGCGGTGATCGGCCGCACGGTGGGATTCGTGCGCGGGGTGGTCCAGCTGAACGACCGCACCTACTTCGAGGTGCCGATCAAGGTGACCGGCGCCTCCTACCGGGTCTCGGTCACCGGGTTCGACTGGAGGGGCGGCGGCGGGGGCGCCTAGGTGACCTTGCTGTAGACCCCGGGCGGGATCACGCGGTACACCGCCAGCGGCTGGGACACGTTCTTGAAGGCCCGCTCGCCGAGCGACTCGAGGACGAAGACCCCGGCGATCCGGTCCGCGGTCACCTGGCCGACCACGATGTCGCCGCCCTCCGCGGCGCCCGCGAACCGGGCCGCGATGTTGGTGGTGGGGCCGGTGGCGGTGAAGGTCCAGCGCTGCGACCCGGCGCCGCCCAGCTTGGTGGCGCCCAGCAGGGCCTGGCCGGTGTTGATCCCCATGTGGAGCGCCACCGCCGGGAACACTCCCGCGTACTCCTCGTTGAGCGCGACCGTCTTCTGACGGATCGCGAAGGCGGCGCGGGTGGCGTTGAGCGCGTGGTCCTCGTCGCCGCCGCTCTCCCCGCGGCGCTTGCGCTGGAAGATCACCATCAGCCCGTCGCCCGCGGTCTCGTTCACGTCGCCGTGGTAGCCGCGGATGATCTCGAGGAACGTCGAGAAGTAGGTCTGGACGAGCTGGTTCAGCCGCTTGGCGTCGACCGTCTCGCTGAGCCGCGTGTAGCCCGCGATGTCGAGGAACAGCACCGAGACCTCCTCGTTGCGCTTCTCGAGGCTGGTCGCGGTGGGATCTCGCTCGAGGAGCTCCTTGACCGCGTCCGGCACGAACTTCGAGAGCTCCCCCTTGAGCTGCTCGAGCACCTCGAGTCGCCGCTGCGAGGCCTGCAGGTTCTCGAGCGCGGTGGCCAGCTCGGTGTTGCGCGCCGCCAGATCCTGCTGGGTGCGGGCCAGGTGCTCGGTCATGTCGTTCAGCGCGCCGCCCAGCTCGCCCACCTCGTCGCCCGAGCCGGCCCGCGCCCGCACCGCGAAGTCGCCCTCGCCGATGCGCCGGGCCACCCGGGCCAGCTCGTGGATCGGCCGGACCACCACGTAGCGCATCGCCACCGCCAGCACCACCGCC
>DATFAJ010000502.1:0-10116 GCA_035254745.1 Candidatus Methylomirabilota bacterium
CCCCGCTCGGGATCAGGTCGTCCTCGGAGAGGAGCGTCACCGCGGCCAGGGCGCAGCCGGTCCGCTCGACCCGGTGCTCGACCGCGAAGACCTGCATGTCGCGGATCGTCTCGCCCCGGACCCGGAAGGCCTCCTCGAGCATCTGCACGATCATCCGCTCGGCCTCCTCGCGGGTGGCCTTGTCGTGGAACTCCATGATGACCCCGTTCTTGGCCGGGTCGATCGGCCGCGCCCAGCCGACCGCGGCGGCCACGACCTCGCCCGGGACCTCGCTCGTCATCGCCGCGTAGGCGGTGGGCACGAGCGCGCCCGGCTTGATCCGGGGGAGCGGGACCAGCTCGACGCCGGGAGGGAGGATGCTCGAGACCTTGATCAGGTTGATGTTGCCGATCCCGGCCGCCAGCAGGGCGTTGTCGAAGGCGTTGAGTGGGGTCGAGCCCTCGGCGTTGCCGGCGGTGCCTGCCGCCTTGGTCACTGGTGCGAAGTGCATTCGCTCCTCCTCATGAGCGGGCTCGTGAGCGAGCTCTCCGAGCCGAAACGTCCGCGCCATCGTGTCGAGCGGCGCCCCACCGCCGCCCGTCGTGAATTTCTGGCTCATCGTAGCGGCTCGGCCCACGAACGCAAGCGAAAAGTTGCCCGCGGAGGCGCTCGGCGGGCTCGTCGCGACCGCGGAGCGCTCGTGCGGAGCCGTCGGAGCGCGCTCGTGGTGCCTCCGGAGCCGCCCAAAACGGCATTTTTTTCTTGCAATGAAAAAAAAATGGCCCCACAGTGCAGAAAAATCCGGCAAGTATAAAAAAAGCCGGGCAGCTTACGGGAGGAGGGAAAGAGTGCAAGCACTGGGGCGTCACCTGCTGCTCGAGTTGTTCGACTGCGACGCAGAGGCCCTCAACAGTCTGGACACCGTGAAGGCATCCATGGTGGAGGCGGCCAAGCGGGCTCAGGCCACCATCATCGATGTCGTCTTTCACGAGTTCAACCCGTTTGGCATCAGCGGAGTCGTCGTCATCGCCGAGTCGCACCTGGCGATCCACACCTGGCCCGAGTACCGCTACGCCGCGGTCGACGTGTTCTCCTGCGGCGACGTGCTCCAGCCCCAGGTGGCGGCCGATTACCTCGTCGAGCAGCTCGGGGCCGCCCGGGCCTCGGTGGTCGAGCTCCAGCGCGGCATCTTCGTGAACCACGGCCGGCCGCTCCTGCACAAGCCCGCCGGCGCCACCGTCGTCACCACTCCCGGCTAGCCGGCCGATGGCGACGCCCCAGTACAAGTGGTTCTTCGAGACCACGACCCCGGTCGAGGGGCACATGCACGCCATCGCCCGGACCATCGTCACCCGCCAGACCAAGTTCCAGTTCATGGAGATCATGGAGACCCACTCGTACGGCAAGTGTCTGGTGCTGGACGGGCGGATCCAGTCGAGCCAGGCCGACGAGTTCATCTACCACGAGACCCTGGTCCAGCCGGGCCTCCTGGCTCACCCCCGGCCCCAGCGGGCCATGGTCATCGGCGGGGGCGAAGGCGCCACCGTCCGGGAGATCCTCCGCTACAAGACGATCACCGACTGCCTGATGGTCGACATCGACGGCGAGGTGGTCGACGAGTGCAAGAAGCACCTGCCCGAGATGCACCAGGGGGCCTTCGACGACCCCCGGACCCGGCTGCTCCACGAGGACGCCCGGGCGTACCTGGAGAAGACCACCGACCGCTTCGACCTCATCGTCGTCGACCTGGTCGAGCCCCTCGAGGAAGGGCCGGCGTGCCTGCTCTTCACCAAGGAGTTCTACACCCTGATCCGTGACCGGCTGACCGAGCACGGGGTCATGACCATGCAGGCCGGCATGACCAAGGTGAACGAGATCTTCTTCCACGGGGCGGTCAACCGGACCCTCAAGGAGGTCTTCCCGGTCGTGGCCCCGTACCAGAGCTTCATCTCCTGCTTCGGGACGCCGTGGGGCTTCATCCTGGCCTCGAAGGGCACCGACCCCCGGAAGCAGAGCGCGGCGGACATCGACCGCCTCATCGCCGAGCGCCTCGATCCCAAGCAGCTCGGCTACTGGGACGGCAACGCGCACCTGCACTGCTTCAGCCTGCCCAAGTTCCTCCGCGAGTCGATCGAGAAGAACGACCGCGTCATCACCGACAAGAACCCCCTGATCGTTACCTGAGCGCGCCCCTCCTCATCCTGGCCTCCGCCTCCCCGCGGCGCCGGGAGCTGCTGGGGCAGCTCGGCATCCCGTTCGAGATCCACCCGAGCCACATCCCGGAAATCCATCCCGCCGTCGCGCCGGCCGCCGCCATCGCCGCCGTCGCCCTCGCCAAGGCCCTCGCGGTGGCGAGGACCCTCGACCCGGCCGCCGGGCCGACCATCATCCTGGGTGCCGACACCGAGGTGGTGCTGGACGGGCGGCTCCTCGGCAAGCCCCGGGACGCGGTGGATGCGGCCCGCATGCTCCGGGACCTCCGCGGGCGGGAGCACGAGGTGATCACCGGACTCGCGATCGTCGAGGCCGAGCCGTCCGGCGGGGAGCCGCGGCAGGAGACCGCCTCGGTGACGACCCGGGTTCGGATGGGCCGCTACGGCGACGCCGACATCGACGCCTACGTCGCCACCGGCGAGCCCCTCGACAAGGCGGGCGGCTACGCGGTGCAGGGGCTGGGCGGGCGGCTGGTGGAGGCGGTCGACGGCTGCTTCACCAACGTGGTGGGGCTGCCGCTCACCACCACGCGCGCGCTGCTGGCCCGCCGGGGGCTCCGCTAGTCGCCCGTCGGCTCCGCCAGGAGCTGCTCGATCCGCTTCGGGATCTTCACCTGGATGGGCAGCGGCGCCCGCGCCCGCACCAGCGCCAGGCTGTGCTCGAGGGTCTCGGCGCTCACCCGGCCGCCGGGCAGGAAGAGATCCCGGGCGCTCTGCAGGCGCGCGGCGAAGTCCGCCGGCGTGCCGACCACCGTGGCGGGCAGGACGGTCGCGAGCGCGGCCGGATCGCTCCCGGTCACCCGGGCCACGGCGGCCTGGAGCGCGGCACCCAGCGCGCGGAGCGTGGCCGCCTCGGGCCCGGCGCCGGCGCGCGCGAAGAGCGCCGCGTTCACGGTCGGGCCGCCGAGCGCGGCGGCGGCGCCCGCGACGGTTCGCAGGTCGATCGCGACCGCGGCCTTGCCCTCTCCGACGAGCCGGCTCACGTAGGGCTCGGCCAGCACCGCGGCGGCCACCTCGCCGCTCTCGAGCGCCCGGGCGGCGCCGCGCTCGCCCAGGCTGCGGAGCGTGACCCGGCTGAACGGGACGCCGGCGCGGACGAGCAGGAGGCTGAGCGTCTGGTCCTCGGCGGTGCCGGGGGCGGGCACCGCGACGGTTTGCCCGATCAGATCGGCCGCGGAGCGGATGGACTCGACCCGCGCCGGATTGACGAGCAGAGCCACCGGCGCGGCGGCGGTGAGCCCCCAGACGAGCCGAGGCGGCGCTCCCGCGACGTGGCCGAGCCTCAGCGCGGCGTCGAGCGAGGTGGCCGCGAGCTGGGCGTGGCCCTGGGCGAGCGCCTCCGCCGCGCCCGCGTCGGAGCGCATCGGCCGCAGGGTGACCGCGAGCTGCCGGGCCGCGAAGTGGCCCTCCGCCTGGGCCACGTGGAGCGGCAGGTACTCGGGCGAGGTGATCGGCCCGCCCACCGCGATGGTGAGCGAGGTCTGCAGGAGCACGAGCCAGGCGATCATCGATCGAGCGGACTGGCTCCCACGACCTCGAAGAGCAGCCGGACGATACGATCGGCCGCGTCGGGCACCGCCAGGCTCCGGGCGCGCTCGCCCATCGCGGCGAGGGCGGCGGAGTCCCCCAGGAGGCGCCCCACGGCCTCCACGAGGCCGCCAGGCGTGAGCGAGACCTGCGGGAAGACCACCGCGCCGCCCGCCGCCTCCACGAGGCGCGCGTTGGCGGTCTGCTCGTCTCCGCTCGTCCCGGGCAGCGGCACGTAGAGGGCGGGCAGGCCGAGCTGGCAGCACTCGTTGACGGTGCCGGCGCCGCTGCGCCCGATGACGAGGGCGACGGCGGCGTAGACGTCGCGCAGCTCGGCCCCCACGTACGCCTGGAGCGCGTAGCGACGCCGCAGGCGCTCGGGCAGCGCCCGGGCGCGCTCGCCGAGCCAGGCGAGATCGCCGGTGGTCTTGTTGTCGCCGCACTGGTGGATGATCTGGCAGAGCTCGAGCAGCCGCGGGAGTGCCTCGCCCACGTCGCGATTGAGCCGGTGCGAGCCGAGCGCGCCGCCGGTCACGTAGACGATCGGGCCGGCGTCCTCGAGGCCGAAGCGGCGGCAGGCCTCCCCGCGCGTGCCGCCGATGAGCTCCGGGCGGAGCGGATTGCCGGTGAGGACCGAGCGCTCCTTGGGCAGCTCGGCGCCGGTCAGCGGGAAGGTCAGCGCGATGCGCCGGGCGAAGCGGCCGGCCACCCGGTTGGCGAGGCCGGGCACGCTGGTCTGCTCGTGGACGACGACCGGGATGCGCAGCGCGCGGGCGGCCAGGGCCGGCGGCAGGGCCACGAAGCCGCCGGTGGCCAGGAGCAGCGCCGGCCGCAGCCGCCGCAGCAGCCGCCAGGACTGGGCGAGGCCGGCCGGCGCCCGCACCGCCAGGTCCGGGACGTTCTGCCAGTCCCAGTAGCGGCGCAGCTTGCCCACCGGGATCGCGTGGAACGGGATGCCCGCCTCGGGCACGCGGCGGGCCTCGATGCCGCCGCGGCTGCCGATCCAGTGCACGTCCACCGAGGCCTCGCGCAGCCGCGCCGCGACGGCCAGGCCGGGGCTCGTGTGGCCGCCAGTGCCGCCGCCGGCGATGACGACTAGCACGCGCTCTAGCGACGCTCGAGGGCGAGGGCGATGAGGCGGGCGATCAGCTCGGGGTAGGGAATGCCGGAGGCCTCCCAGAGCCGCGGGTACGCGCTGGTGGACGTGAAGCCGGGGATGGTGTTGATCTCGTTCACGAGCACGCGACGGTCGCCCTCGATGAAGAAGTCGACCCGCGCCATGCCCGCGCAGTCGGTGGCCTGGAAGGCGCGCAGCGCGAGCGCCCGCACCTCCTCGGTCACGTCCGGCGCGAGCGGCGCCGGGATCTTGAGCGTGGTCTGCCCCGCGCCGTACTTGGTGTCGTAGTCGTACCACTCGCCGGGGAAGGTCACCTCGCCGGGCACCGAGACTTGCGGCTCGTCGTTGCCGAGCACCGCCACCTCCACCTCGCGGCCCTGGATCGCGCGCTCGACGACGATGCGCCGGTCGTGGCGGGCGGCCAGGTCGATGGCGGCGGCGAGATCCTCGGGGGCCTTCACCTTGCTGATGCCCACGCTCGAGCCCAGGTTGGCCGGCTTGACGAAGCACGGGAACCCGATCTCGGCGGCGAGGCCGCGCGCGATCGGCCCGGGCTCCCGCTCCCAGTCGTGTCGCCTCACGGCGGCGTACTCGACGATCGGGAGATTGTGGGCCCGGAAGAGATCCTTCATGGCGATCTTGTCCATGCCGACCGCGGAGGCCAGCACGCCGGCGCCGGTGTAGGGGACGCCCGCGAGCTGCAGCAGCCCCTGGATGGTGCCGTCCTCGCCCTGCGGGCCGTGCAGGAGGACCAGGACGACGTCGAGGCGGTCGCGCAGGCCCGGGGGCAGTCCCTCGGTGGTCTCCATGCGCATGAGCGCGGTGCCGGTGTCCTGGGCCGAGGCGCGCTCGAGCAGCTCGTGCTTGGTGGAGGCGTCGGCCCCGCCCTCGGTCAGGGCCTGGCGGGCGGCTTCCTGGGCGAGGGCGCGCAGCGGGTCGCCGCCCATGAGCCAGCGGCCGTCCTTGGCGATGCCGATCGGCACGAGGTCGAAGCGGCTCCGGTCCATGGCCGCCATCACCGAGGCGGCCCCGGCGAGCGAGACCTCGTGCTCGCCCGAGCGGCCGCCGAACACCACGCCGACCCGCAGCTTCCGGGGCGTTTCCGCCATGGGTTCAGTTGTATCAGACCCCGGTTTTCGGGGGGAGAACTCCTTGGGCTCGATCGGTCACGTGCTCTTCTGCCGGTCCCGCCACGCCCGCCACTGGGCCAGGCGCGCCGCGATGTCCTTCTCGGCGCCACGGTCGGTGGGCCGGTAGTACACGCGGCCCCGCAGGGCGTCGGGCAGATGCTCCTGGCTCACCTGGGCGTCGGGCGCGTCGTGGGCGTACTGATAGCCGCGGCCGTAGCCCAGGTTGCCCATGAGGCCGGTCGGGGCGTTGCGCAGGTGCAGCGGCACCGGCTCGGCCGGCTGCTCCTCGATGTCGCGGCGCACCGCGTTCCAGGCCGCGTAGACCGCGTTGGACTTCGGAGCCAGCGCGAGATAGCAGGTCGCCTGGGCGAGGGCCAGCTCCCCCTCGGGCGTGCCGAGGAAGTGGTAGGCGTCCTTGGCGTCGAGGGTGAGCCGCAGCGCGACCGGGTCCGCGTTGCCCACGTCCTCCGAGGCGAAGCGCACCAGCCGCCGCGCCACGTAGAGCGGATCCTCGCCCGCCTCCAGCATGCGGCCGAGCCAGTAGAGCGCGCCGTCGGGGTCGGAGTCGCGCAGCGACTTGTGGAGCGCGGAGATCAGGTTGTAGTGCTGCTCGCCCGACTTGTCGTAGAGCAGCGCCTTCTTCTGCGCCGCCTCGCGCACCGCGGCCTGGGTCAGGCGGGCACCCGGCTCGCTCACCGCCAGCTCGAGCACGTTGAGCGCGGTGCGCGCGTCGCCGTCGGAGAGCCGCGCGATCAGGGCGAGCGCCTCCGGCTCGACGGTGGCGCGGAGGCCGCCCAGCCCGCGCTCGGCGTCCGCGAGCGCGCGCTCGAGGATGGTCACGATCTCGGCCTCGCCGAGCGGCCGCAGGACGTAGACCCGCGCCCGGGAGAGGAGCGCGCCGTTGACCTCGAAGGACGGGTTCTCGGTGGTGGCCCCGACCAGGATGATGGTGCCCTTCTCCACGTAAGGGAGGAAGGCGTCCTGCTGGGCGCGGTTGAACCGATGGATCTCGTCCACGAACAGGATGGTGCGGCGCCCGAGCCGCATCCCCTCGGCCTCCGCCTCGGTCATGACCTGGCGGATCTCCTTGACCCCCGAGACCACCGCCGAGAACGGCACGAAGCGGGCGCCGGCCACGTCGGCGAGCAGGCGCGCGAGCGTGGTCTTGCCGGTGCCGGGCGGGCCCCACAGGATCATCGAGTGCAGCGCGCCCTGCTCGAGCGCGCGGCGCAGCGGCCGGCCGGGGTCGGTCAGCTGGGGCTGGCCGACCACCTCGTCGAGGCTTCGCGGCCGCATGCGGTCGGCGAGCGGCGCGGGCGCCTTGGGCGCGCTGCTCGGGGGAGGCGTCGAATCGAAGAGGTCGTCCACGCGCGCAGTATACCGATTCTCCCTCTCCCCTCAGGGGAGAGGGCTGGGGTGAGGGGGCCGGACGGTGAGGGGCCCGACGGTGAGGGGCTACTCCGCCAGCGCGACGGGCAGGTCGAGCAGCGAGTGGATCCGCGCGGTCATGACCACGCCGCGCTCCTCCATCTGGGCCACGTCGGGACGGTAGGCGATGAAGGGCACGCCGGCCGCCTGCGCCGCGAGCCCGTCCACCCAGGAGTCGCCGACCACCACGATGCGGGCCGCGTCGGGCCATCGCTCGCGGACCACGCGCAGGCCGTCCGGATCGGGCTTGAGCCGCCGCACCTCGTCGCGTGTCACCACGAGGTCGAGGTGGGGGAGCAGGTCGAAGCGGGACAGGACGAAGTCGGCGACCACCCGATCGTTGTTGGTCCAGATCGCGGTGGCGAAGCCGAGCTCCTTCATGGCCGAGACCGCCTCGCGCGCGAACGGGATGAGCGTCGCCTGGGCCATGGCGCGTCGCTCGTGCGCCACCGGGATCGCGAGCAGCTCGGCCTCCAGGTGAAGGGCCTCGCGCCGGGCCAGCTCGAACAGCTCGGCGCCCGACCAGCGCAGCTCCCGCTCGGGCACCGTGACGCCGCGGGCGCGCAGGAAGGCTTCCATCTCGCGCCCCACCGCCTTGAGGTCGAGCGGGGAGTCGACCAGGGTGTGGTCGAGGTCGAACACGCAGACCGCGGGCCCTGCGCCTATGCCACCGCCTCCGGCGCGCGCGGGATCAGGGCCCTCAGGAGATCCGAGTGGGTGAGGATGCCGACGAGCCGGTCGCCCTCGACCACCAGGGCCCCGTTGGCGGCGCGGTCGAGCAGGTGGCGCGCGGCCTCGGCCACCGGGGTGCCCGCAGGCAGGGTGAGGGCCGGCTCGACCGCGCGCTCGACGGTGAGGCGCGCCAGGGCGTCGAGCTGCTCGTGGCGCGACAGGGTGGTGGCCTCCGACGGCGTCAGGGCCAGCAGCCGCTCCTGGCGCACCACGCCCAGGATGCGCCCGCGGTCCACCACCGGAAGGTGGCCGATGCCGTTGTCGCGGGCCAGCCGCAGCGCCGTCGCCACGCTCGTGCGCGGGGTCACGGTGAGCGGGCCCGGGGTCATCGCGTCGGCCGCGGTCACGCCCGATCGGCCTCCACCTGGGCCAGGAGGTCCCGCAGCATCTCGATCCCGCCGTTGTCGAGCCGCCGATAGGCCATGATCACCTCGACGTCCGACGGGAAGCGCTCGCCGAGCCGGTCCGCGGCCTGCTCGGAGCAGACCACGATGCGCGTCTTCTCGAGCATCCGGTCGATGGACCACGGATCGTCGGCCGAGGCCAGGATCGGCACCACGTGCGAGAGGCCGGCCGACTGCACGGAGCTCAGGATGTTCTGGCTGCCGCGCGGGGTGTTGCAGATGAGCCCGACATTGGTGCCCTCGGGCAGCTCGGTCAGGCGCAGCAGGGAGGAGATGTTCGACTCCGAGAGCAGGGCCACCGCGGGCGGGCCGTCCAGCGGCAGCGCGTGCTTGACCTCGTGGATGTGGAAGAAGGTCGTGACCACCACCCGGTAGTCCTTGAGGAAGCCGGGCTCGCGCATGCGGGCCTCGAGATCTTCCACCAGCAGGTGGTCCACCGTGAGGGGCAGCTCCTCCTCGAGCTGCTCGCGGTAGCGCGAGAGCTCGGAGTGATTGCACTCGACCAGGAGCGCGCGCACCCGCGCCCGTCGCGCGCCGCGCGCCGGGGGGGCGCTCGCCGCGATCGTTGCGGCCAGCTCCTCGTGGGTGAAGCCGAGGCGGCGTGCCCGCTCCAGCGCATCCTGCACGAGCCGCTCGAGGCTGCGGGCCGCCCGCCCCTCGCGGGTCGGCGGGCGATCGGCCACGAACGTGCCGCGGCCCTGGTGGCTCTCGAGATAGCCGTCCTGGTAGAGGTCGGCCAGGGCCCGGGCGACCGTGTTGCGGTTGATGCGGAGGAAGCCCGCCAGCTGGCGGACGGTGGGCAGCTGCATGCCCGGCTTGAGCGCGCCGGTGTCGATGAGGTGGCGGACCTGGGTCTGGAGCTGCACGTGGACGGGAACCGCGCTCTTCCGGTTCACCCGGAGTCCCGACGGCGGGACGATCTGCGAGGACTCCCGCGCCACGTGCCGGCTCCTCCCTAGGCGGTGGCTCGCCGCGGCTGGCCCGCGCGTCGCGGGGCCCGCCCGGCCACCCAGTGGCCGACCTTGATCAGGGCGAATCCGATCGCCACGCGCAGCGGATGCCGCGCGGGCCGGAGGTCGCGGAGGAGGGCCCAGCGGGCCGCCTCGGCCCGGGCCTCGTCCAGCCGCTGCCTGGCCACCTGCTCTTCCATCTGCGGGTTCATCACGATGCCTCCTCGTTGAGGTGTCCCTAGGACACTTCGTCCCGGGTACCGATTTCGTACTGGACGATGCTGCTTAGTGTCCTAGTACACTAAGACATTAAGACAGCATTGCGCCCCGTGTCAAGTTATTCGGCGGCGAGCCGATAGCCGACGCCGGGCTCGGTGAGGAGGTATCTGGGGCGAGCGGGGTCCCGCTCGAGCTTCCGCCTGAGGGTCCCCATGTAAACGCGGAGATAGTGGGCCTGCTCCGTCTGGGCCGGGCCCCACACCTCCTTTAATAGCTGCCGCTGGCTCAGCACACGCCCCGCGTGCCGCACCAGGGTGGTCAGCAGGCGGTACTCGATCGGGGTCAGGTGAACGTCGCGGCCGTCGATCTGGACCAATCGCTTGACCTGATCGACCCGGAGGTCGCCGACCGTGAAGA
>DATFAJ010000503.1:0-9775 GCA_035254745.1 Candidatus Methylomirabilota bacterium
GGGCCGCCCTCGAGAGCGGTGCCCGGATGCTGAACGATGTGACCGGCCTGGCCGCCGAGCCGGCCCTCGCCCGCCTGGCCGCGGAAGCGGGCGTGGGTCTCGTCCTCATGGCGCATCCCTCGGCCGTCCCGGCCCCCGCCGAGCCCGTCCCGACGGTCCTGGCGGCCCTCGCGGGGGCCCTGGCCCGCGCGCGGGCGGCGGGGGTGCCCGACGACAGGATCCTGGTGGACCCGGGCATCGGCTTCTTCCGTGGCGGGGGCATCGCGTGGCCCGAGTGGGACTGCCGGGTGCTGGCGGCCTTGCCGGCCCTCCGCTCCCTCGGCCGCCCGCTCTACGTCGGAGTCTCCCGGAAGTCGTTCATCGGCGCCCTGGCCGGCCGGCCCGACCCGGCCGATCGGCTACCGGGCACGCTGGCCGCCACCGCGGCGGCCGTTCTCGGTGGGGCCCACGTCATCCGGGCCCACGACGTGGCCGAGACCGCGCAGGCGGTCCGGATCGCCCAGGCCATCCGCGACGCCGCGCCGGAGCGCCCCTAGCCGTGTGGCCGCTGCTCCAGACCTTCCGCACCCGCGACGCGGTGGACATCGTGCTGGTGGCGATCGTGCTCTACCGGGTCTTCGTGATGTTCAAGGAGACGCGCGCGGTCCAGATGCTGCTGGGTCTGGCCGGTCTCATGGTGGCCTCGTTCCTGGCCCGGCATCTCGAGCTGTTCAGCACGAGCTGGCTCCTCGACAACTTCTGGTCCTTCTGGGTGCTGGCCCTGGTCGTCCTCTTCCAGCCCGAGCTGCGCCGGGCCCTCACGCGGCTCGGGGAGAGCCGGCTGTTCCAGGGCATGACCCTCGGCGCGCGCGAGGAGCGGAGCCACCTCATCGACGAGGTGATCAAGGCGGCGGACGCCCTCGCGAGCAAGCGCATCGGGGCCCTCATCGTGCTGGAGCGGAGCACCGGCCTGCGCAACTACGCCGAGCTCGGGGTGCCGCTCGACGCGGTCGTTTCGGCCGACCTCCTCGTGAGCCTGTTCCTGCCGTACTCGCCGCTGCACGACGGGGCCGCCTTCATCCGGGGCGACCGCGTCGCGGCCGCGGGGTGCTTCCTGCCGCTCTCGCGCAACACCCAGCTCGGGCGCAACATGGGCACGCGCCACCGCGCCGGGCTGGGGCTGGCCGAGGAGACCGACGCGGTGGTGCTGATCGTCTCCGAGGAGAGCGGCCACATCTCGCTCGCGGTCGACGGCCAGATGGAGTCGCCGCTCGATCAGGACTCGCTGCGGCGCCGACTGGGCGATCTGTTCTCCCTGGAGGAAGCGCCGATGGCGCGCCGCACCGCGTGGTGGGAGCCCGCCCGGGAGTGGCTGCGCAAGTGAGCGCGCTCACCCGGCACTGGGAGCTCAAGCTGCTCGCGCTCGTGGTCTCGATGGTGCTCTGGGCCTTCGTGATGACCTCGGAGCGGACCGACGTGGTGATCGCGGCGCCGATCGAGCTCGACGGGATCCCGCCCGGGCTCGAGGTCAAGGGCGAGCGGCCGGACAGCGTGGACGTGCAGCTGCACGGCCTGCGGGGCGCCCTCGAGCGGCTCGGCACCGACCGCGTGCGGGCCCGGCTGAGCCTCTCCGGCGCGCGGGCGGGGGAGGTGACCCTGCGGGTGCAGCCCGAGCAGATCTCGGTGCCGCCCGGCGTCACCGTGGTGCGGGTCAATCCCTCGCGCGTGCGCCTCGTTCTCGGTTCCGTGCGCTCGTGAGCCGGGTGCTGGGCATCGGGGTCGACCTCACCCAGATGCCGCGGATGCGTCGCGTGGTGGCGCGGTGGGACGAGCGCTTCCTCCAGCGCGTGTTCACCGAGCAGGAGATCGCCTATTGCCGGCGCCGCCGCGATCCCATCCCGCACTTCGCGGCGCGCTTCGCGGCGAAGGAGGCGACGCTCAAGGCGCTCGGCACCGGCCTGCGCATGGGGGTGAACTGGCGCGAGCTCGAGGTGCGGCGCGAGCGCGGCCAGGCCCCCACCATGGTGCTCTCCGGCCGCTCGCGCGACATCGCGCTCGCCAAGGGTGGTCACCAGGTGCTCCTCTCCCTCACCCACGACGGCGAGTACGCGATGGCGCAGGCGATGCTGATCGGGGACGACGCCGATGACGAGGCGAGGCGCCGCTAGCCTGGTGCTCGGGCTCGCCCTCGTGGCTCAGGGCTGCGCCGGGCTGATCGCGGGCAAGGACTCGGCCGAGGCGCCGGCCGCGGGCGCCGCGCGTGCGCCCGGCCCGACCGCCGGCGCGGTGCAGGTGGAGAAGGGCCGGCCCGGCGTGGTGATCGCGGCGCCGCACGGCACCTCCGACACCGCCACCGACCTCATGGGGCGCGAGCTCGCGAAGCTCACCGGCTTCGGGCTGGTGGTGGTCACCGGCTACACCCACGTCGACGCGACCGGCCGGCGCTACAACGTCAACCGGCCCACCGAGAGCCAGCCCGGCGCGGCCGCGCGTCAGGAGGTGGAGACCGAGCCGGCGCGCCAGGTCTACCAGGCGTATCGTCGCCAGGTGGCCGAGGCCGCGCAGGGGCCGCTCCGGCTCTACGTGGAGGTGCACGGCAACGGTCGCCAAGAGAGCGCGGGCCGCATGGAGATCGCCACCGTGGGCCTGAGCCGCGAGGACGCCTGGCGGCTCAAGACGCTGCTCGAGATGATCCGCGACGCCCGCTTGCCCGTCGAGGGCGACGTCCCGCGGCTCGACGTCTGGATGGAGCCCCAGGACGCGCTCTGGTACACCGCCTCCGCGGCCAAGCAGTCGGGCATCCTCGCGCAGACGAAGCTGGCGCTCCACATCGAGCTGCCGCACGCGGCCCGGACCACCTACCGGGAGGCCTACACCACCGTGCTCGCCGACTTCCTCATCCAGTCGGCGGCCCTGCTGCTGCCGACGGCGCGCTGATCCCGTGCGGCCCATCTTCACCGCCGCCGAGATGCGCGCGCTGGACGCGCGCGCGATCCGCGAGCTCGGCATTCCCGGGAGCCGGCTCATGGACGCGGCCGGCTCGGGCGCCGCCGCGCTGATCGTCCGCTGGCTCGCCGCGATCCGCGACCGGCAGGTCGTGGTGGTGTGCGGCAAGGGTAACAACGGCGGCGACGGCTTCGTGGTGGCGCGTCGGCTCCGGGCCCGCGGCGCGGTGGTGCAGGTGTTCCTGACCGCCCGGCGCGACGAGGTGGAGGGTGACGCCGCCGCGGCCCTGGCCGGCTGGCGCGGTCGCGTCGAGGCGATCGACGCGGGGCCGGATCCGGGCGCGCTCGTGCGGGCGCTCGAGCGGGCCGACGCGGTGGTGGACGCGCTGCTCGGCACCGGCCTGACCGGTCCGGCGCGGGGGAAGGTCGCGGCCGCCATCGAGGCGATCAACGAGGCGGGACGGCGCGGCGTGCCGGTCTTCGCCCTCGACCTGCCCTCGGGGCTCGGCTCGGACCACGGCGCGCTGCTCGGGCCCACCGTGAAGGCCACGCGCACCATCACGTTCGCCGGGCTCAAGCGGAGCCTGCTGCTCCATCCGGCCGCCGCGCAGGCCGGGCCCGTCGACGTCGTCGACATCGGCGTGCCGGCCGCGGAGGTCGCGCGCGGCGTCACCACGTGGCGCCTCGAGGCCGCCGACGTGCGCCGGTCCTTTCCTCCGCGCGAGGCGGACGCGCACAAGGGCCGCTTCGGCCATCTCCTGATCGTGGCCGGATCGCTCGGCAAGACCGGCGCGGCGGTGCTCGCCGGGCGCGCCGCGCTCCGGAGCGGGGTCGGGCTCTGCACGATCGCGGTCCCCGCGTCGCAGCAGCCGATCGTCGCCGCGCACGCGCCCGAGTACATGACCGAGGCGCTGCCCGAGACCGCCGACGGCACCCTCGCGCTCGGGGCGCGGGAGCGCGTCCTCGACCTGGCCCGACGCATGGACGCGGTCGCGCTCGGCCCCGGCCTCTCGCTGCACCCGGAGACGCAGGAGCTGGCCCGCGCTCTGATCGCCGAGGTCGAGCGGCCCCTGGTGGCCGACGCGGACGCGCTCGGTGCGCTCGCCGGGCGTCTCGAGCTCTTACGACGCGCGCTGGGCCCGCGCGCGCTCACCCCGCACCCGGGCGAGATGGCGCGCATGCTGGGCGTGCGCATCGACGCGGTGCAGGGCGACCGGCTCGAGGTCACCCGGAGCTTCGCGCGCGACCACCGGGTGGGCCTGGCGCTGAAGGGCGCGGGCACCGTGATCGGCGGCCCCGAGGGGCGCGTGGCGGTCAATCCCACCGGCAATCCCGGCATGGCGAAGGGCGGATCGGGCGACGTGCTCACCGGTATCGTGGGCGCCCTGCTGGCACGGGGCCTCGATCCGGTCGGCGCGCTCGAGGCGGGCTGCTATCTCCACGGCCTGGCCGGTGATCTGACCGCGGCCGAGCGGGGCGAGGTCGCGATGATCGCGGGCGACATCGTCGAGAAGCTGCCCGCGGCGCTGCTGGCGCTCGCCGGCCCCCCGTGAGCGCCCGCCGCACGCTCCGCTCGCACACCCCCGCCGAGACGCAGGCCATCGGCGAGGAGCTCGGCGCGCGCCTCCGGCCGGGCGCGGTGGTCGCGTGTACCGGCGAGCTGGGCGCGGGCAAGACGTGCTTCCTGCAGGGCCTCGCGCGCGGCCTCGGCGTGACCGACGCGGTGACGAGCCCCACGTTCGTGCTGGTGAACCAGTACCGCGGCCGCCTCCCGATCTACCATCTCGACGCCTATCGCACCGGCAGCCTCACCGAGCTCGTCGACCTGGGACTCGAGGAGATGCTGCACGGCGACGGGGTCACCGTGATCGAGTGGGCGGACAAGCTGCTGCCGCTCCTGCCCGCCGGGACGATCCGCGTCCACCTCGCCGGCCTCGGCGACGAGCCGCGGGAGATCACGATCGAGGAGCCCGTATCCGATCCGGCTCATTGATCGCCTCCGCGCGCCCGTGCTACGGGATGCACATGGAGGCGGCGGGGAGCGGCATCGGGCGATGGCCCGCGGAGGACCGGCCCCGCGAGCGTCTCTACCACAAGGGCGCGGAGTCGCTCGCCGACGCAGAGCTCCTGGCCATCCAGCTCGGGGCCGGCCTCGCCGGTCGCAGCGCGATGGACATGGCCCACGATCTGCTGAGCCGCTACGGGTCGCTCTCGGGGCTCGCCGGGCGCGGGCTCGCCGAGCTGGCCGCGGTGCGGGGGGTAGGGCCGGTGAAGGCGGTCCGGCTGGCTGCGGTGTTCGAGATCACCCGGCGGCTGCGCTCGCGCAACGGGCAGGGCCGGGTCGTGCTGAGCAGCCCGGAGCAGGTGTTCGCGCGCTACGGGCCGCTGATGGAGGACCTCAAGAAGGAGGTCTTCCGGGTGGCGCTGCTGGACGCCCAGAACGGGCTCCTGCGGGACGTGGTGGTCTCGGAGGGCACGCTGTCGGCCAGCCTGGTCCACCCCCGCGAGGTCTTCAAGCCGGCCATCCTGGAGTCGGCCGCCTCGATCATCCTGCTGCACAACCACCCGAGCGGCGATCCGACCCCGAGCCGGGAGGACCTGCGGCTCACCCGGCAGCTCGTGGATTGCTCGGAGCTGCTCGACCTGCGCATCCACGACCACGTCATCATCGGCCGGGAGCGCTTCATCAGCCTGGCCCAGCGCGGCGCGCTCGCGGGAGAGGGCCGCTAGCCCTTGGCCAGCTTCTCGACCTCCTTCTTGGACAGGGACTGGATGCGGGCCAGCAGGCTCTTCACCTTCCGCTCGGAGGCGTGATCGGCCAGGATCAGCTTCTTGGACTTCGTGCCGGTGACGATGTACGCCACCCAGTCGTCGAGACTCGGCGTGCCACGCCACGCCACCGTGAGACCGTTGAGCCGCATCCGCTTCCTGCCCTCGATCTTCGCCAGTGGCTTCCGGCTGGCCTCCATACGCGATCGTCTCCTTCTCGGAAGGGTGCACACCGTGCCGCGCGACGCCACCTTATGAACCGGTCCCGGCCCTGTCAAGGCTTCGTTTGGCCGCAACAGAAGCGTAATTCGATGCGCCCGCGCGCGTGAGCCTGCGTGAATGCTGCGCGCGACGGGAGGGCTCGCGGCGGTGGACGATCAGAGCGTCACTTTTTCGGGTCTGCCCTCTCGGAGCGCGTCGTAGCGTGCGTTTTCCGCGATTGTGGATGACTGTGGATAAGTGGATAACCTGTGGGTTACTTCTGGAGCGCGTCGAGGATGCGGCGGGGCAGGAGGGGGCCGCGGGTGATGAACCCGGTGAAGATCCCGCACGCGGTCGCCCCCGCGTCGAGCGCCTGGCGCGCCTTCTCCGGGCTGTCGATGCCCCCGGTGGCGATGAGCTCGAGCCGGTCGCCGAACCGCTGGCGGACCCGGCGCACGTTCTCGAGCGTGGTCGCGAAGAGGGCCGGGCCCGAGAGGCCGCCGGTCCGCTGGGAGAGCCGGGGCTCCTCCACGCGCCGGGTGTTGCCGTAGTTGACGATGGTGATGCCCGCGTCGAGCGCGGCCGGGATCGTGATCTCCTCGTTGGTCTCCCGGAAGTCGGGCGAGATCTTGACGATCAGCGGCTTGGCGGTCGCGGCCCGCACGGCCCGGAAGACGTCCTTGAGCTCGGCCGGGCGCGTCGACCAGCCGTAGACCAGCTTGGTGTTGGGCGAGGAGATGTTGAGCTCGACCAGCTCGCCGAACTCCTGGAGCCCCGCCACGACCCGCACGTAGTCCTCGGCGGATTCCCCCGCCGCGGCCACGATCAGCGGCACGCGGTGCGGCAGCGCGGCCAGCGCCGACCGGTAGGCGTCGAGCCCGGGGTTCTGGAAGCCGTTGCAGTTGACGAGGCCGGGGCCCTCCGCGGTGCGGATGCGCACCAGGTTCGGCTCGGGATGGCCGGGACGCGGGCCGGGGGTGATGCTCTTGGCGGTGACCGCGCCCCAGCCGAGGCCCATGACCCGGCGCAGGATCCGTGGGTCGTAGTACATGGAGGAGAGGATCAGCGGATTGGCCAGACGCACGCCGCCCAGGGTGATCGCGAGGCGCGGATCCGGATTGCGGAAGATGCCGAGCCGATCGATCGGGAGATGACGCAGGCCCCACTGGCCGATCGCGATCGAGGCGTGCTCGGGCATCCGCGCCAGCACGGCGTGATAGAACGCGCGGTAGAGAAGATCGAGGGCGCCGACCATGTCGTGGGCTGCGCGCATGATATCCTACAACCATGTCGCAAGACAGCACGCGCCGCCTGCTGAGGGAGTTCGGCATCGCCGTCACCGGCTTCGAGGATGCGGTCGAGGCCGGCCAGG
Source organism: Candidatus Methylomirabilota bacterium (assembly GCA_035254745.1). GTDB lineage: Bacteria > Methylomirabilota > Methylomirabilia > Rokubacteriales > CSP1-6 > CAMLFJ01. The sequence continues at coordinate 7,267 of DATFAJ010000503.1, forward strand.
GCGAGGCCGCGCGGAAGGCCGAGGGCGCCCTTCGCGAGCACATGAAGGAGCTGATCGGGCTCGTCGAGCGCCTGTCCGAGCAGGCCGCCAAGCTCTAGCCGCGCCGGTGCCGGCCCGGCGCATCGTCTCCCTCATCCCCAGCATCACCGAGATCCTGTTCGCCATCGGCGCGGGCGACCGCGTGGTGGGCTGCACGATCTACTGCACCGAGCCGCCCGAGGGCGTGGCCACCAAGACCCGGGTCGGCGGCGAGAAGAATCCGCGGCTCGACGTCATCCGCGCGCTCGGCCCCGATCTCGTGATCGCCAACGTGGAGGAGAACGTGCGCGAGCACGTCGAGACCCTCCGCGGCTGGGGCATCCCGGTCCACGTCACGTATCCGCGCACGGTCGCCGACGGCATCCGGCTGGTGGGAGAGCTGGGCGCCCTGCTCGAGGTGGAGGAGCGGGCGCGCGAGATCGAGGCGGAGCTGCAGGCGCGCTACGACCAGGTGCGGGCCTCCACCGCGGGGCGGCGGCCGCGCCGCGTGTTCTGCCCGATCTGGCGCCGGCCCTACATGACGATCAACCGGGATACCTACGTCCACGACTTGCTGGCGGTGTCGGGCGGCGTCAACGTCTTCGGCGACGAGGCCCGGCGCTATCCCGAGGTCACGCTCGAGCAGGTAGCGGCGATGGATCCGGAGGTGATCCTGCTCCCGGACGAGCCCTACCGGTTCCGACGCGTCCACGTGGCGGACTTCGACCCGTTCCCGGATCTGTCGGCGCGGCGGGCCGGACGCATCCACCTCGTGGACGGCAAGCTCCTGACCTGGTACGGCCCGCGGATCGCCGAGGCCCTGCGGGTGCTGCCGCCGCTCCTCGCCGTCTAGCGGCGGCGCTTCGGCTTCCGGGCGGCCGTCTTGGCGGCCCGCGCGGGCTTGCGGGCCTTCGGCGCCGCGGCCGCGCCCACCTCGAGGATCATCTCGATCTCGACCGGGATGCCGGCGGGGAGCGAGCCCATGCCGACCGCGGAGCGGGCGTGACGCCCGTTCTCACCGAAGACCTCCACCATGAGATCCGAGAACCCGTTGATGACCTTGGGCTGCTCGCCGAAGCTCTCGACCGCGTTCACCATGCCCAGCACCTTGACCACGCGCTTGACCCGGTCGAGGCTGCCCAGCAGCGCGCGCGCGGAGCCCAGCAGGTTGATGCCGACCTCGCGTGCCACCTTGTAGGCGTCCTCGGTGGAGAGATCCCGGCCGACCTTGCCGCGGGCGCTCGGGTTGCCCTCGATGCGGATCGGGCCGTGGCCCGAGAGGAACAGCAGGTTGCCGGTCCGGACGCCCGGAACGTAGTTGCCCATGGGCTTGGGCGGGTTGGGCAGCGTGATGCCGAGCTCCTTGATCCTGGCCTCTGCGCCCATCGCGATCTCCTCGTGGAAAGGGGGTGAGTCGACTACGCCCGCGGGCCGATGAAGAAGAACGCGGGCCCGTCGTCGTCCGCGCGCCACACGATCGCCTCGACCTCCACCGGCCGCGCCCCGGGCGGCTCGATGCGCAGGTGCGCGGGGCGGCCGACCTCGAGCGGCTCGCGCAGCAGGGGCTCGTCGAGCGAGACCTTGACCCCGAGTGCGCTGACGTTGACCGCGTGGAGGTGCAGGATGCGAGTGCCGGTCTGGACCGTCACCGGCCACGAGGCGGCCACCCGGGCGTGCCGGCGATGCTCCGCCGGCAGCGTGCTGGTGGCGCTGTGCGAGCTCTGCACGCGCCGAGTCTCCCATCGGCCCCCCGCCTTCACAAGTGCCTTTTTTTGCCCGGCCGCGCGCCGGCGGACCGTGTCAGAATGCGGACGGTTTCGAGGACCGATCGCCATGACCCCACCTGCAATTCCTTCGCCCGCGGCCACCCTGGTCCTCATGCGCGACCGGCCCGCCGGCCCGGCCGAGATCCTGCTCATCCAGCGTCACGGGCGCAGCAAGTTCGCGGCGGGCGACTACGTCTTCGCGGGCGGCAAGGTCGAGGCCGACGATATTCCGGACGACGTGGAGCCGTTCTGCCGTGGACTCACCCCCGGCGAGGCGAGCGCCCGGCTGGGCGGCGACCTGACCCCCCGCCAGGCCCTCGGCTACTGGGTGGGGGCGATCCGGGAGGCCTTCGAGGAGGTGGGGGTGCTGCTGGCCTACGACCGCGGCGGCGCGTTCGTGCGCTTCACCCCGGACAACCACGACCGCTTCGAGGCTCATCGCAAGGCCTGCCAGTCGGCCAACCCCGCCTTCTTCACCATGCTGCGCGAAGAGGGCCTGACGCTCGCCACCGAGCGGCTGACCTACTTCGCGCACTGGATCACGCCCGAGGAGCAGCCGCTGCGCTTCGACACCCGCTTCTTCGCGGCCCAGGCCCCACCCGGGCAGGAGCCGGAGGTCGACGGTCACGAGATCGTGGCCCTGCGCTGGTCGACGCCGGCCGAGGCCTTCGAGGCCCTGCGGCGGAAGGAGATCACGCTCCGCCTGCCGACCATCAAGAACCTCG